>NZ_JABXEO010000040.1:0-72309 GCF_013372585.1 Myxococcus sp. AM010 | reverse complement strand
CGTGCCCGCCCGCTTTGAGAAGCAGGTGCACGTGCAGGAAGTGCTGGCGTGCACGTGCGGCCGGGGCGTCGTCACTGCCCCGCCTCCAGCCAGGGTGGTGGACAGGGGCGAGTACGGCCCCGGCTTCATCGCGCACGTGGTGACGTCGAAGTGCGCGGACGCCATGCCGCTGCACCGGCTGGCCCAGCGGGTGGAGCGAAGCGGCGTGCCCATGAGTCGCAGCACCCTGACGGACCTCTTCCACCAAGCCGCCTCGGTGCTACTGCCCCTCTCCCAGCACCTCTTGCAATGCATTGCCTCGGCGGACGTGGTGTGGGCGGACGAGACGCCGCTGCGCGTGCTGGACGTGAAGAAGACGAAGCTGGGCTACCTCTGGACTTTCCTCACCCGGAATGACGCGGGCGAGTGGCTCATCGGCTACCGCTTCAGCATGGGCCGCGCCAGCAAGACGCCGAAGGAAGTCCTGGGTGGCACCGCGGGCGCCCTCGTGGTGGACGCCTACACCGGCTACAACGCGGTGACGCTGCCGCAGGGCCGGGTGCGCGTCGGCTGCTGGGCCCATGTGCGTCGCCGCTTCTTCGACGCGCTGGCCACCGCGCCCGAGGCGCGTGAAGCCCTGGACTTCATCCTCGAACTCTACCGGGTGGAGGCCCAGGCGCGAGAGGCGGACGTGGTGCGCACCGCGGCCCACCGCGAGCTGCGCCAGGTGCACAGCGCCCCCGTCCTCGCCGGGCTGCGCGTCTGGCTTGAAGCCCAGGCACCGCGTCACCCGCCCAAGAGTCCACTGGGCCAGGCCATCTCCTACGCGCTGAAGCAGTGGGAGGCCCTCACGCGCTTCGTGGAGAATGAGCGCCTGCCTCTCGACAACAACCGCTCGGAATCGGCGCTACGGAAAGCCGCCCTGGGCCGTAAAAACTTTCTATTCGTCGGCCACGAGGCAGCGGGGGAGAATCTCGCCGGACTCTACGCCCTGGTGGCTTCCTGCGAGGCCAACGGCGTCAACCCCGAGACGTATCTCGCGGACGTCCTGCTGCGCGTGCAGACACACCCCAACTCGCGCATCGGTGAGCTGCTACCCCACGAGTGGAAGCGGCGACGCGCCGCCGACCCGCCCGATTCGCTCCTCCAGCTCAGTCACTGAACAGCTCGCTCGTCGAGGCGCGCGCCGAACACGGTCCTCGTCCGTCATCAAGCCTCCTGGCACGACGTCCACCGGACGGTTACTTTTGTCCAGAGGGGGCCCTCCTCGCACAGGAAGAGGGTCAGCTTCTGCCAGTGCTTGCGCAGGTAGGCGAAGGCCTGACCCAGCCCTTCAGGAGTGGGTAGTTCAGCACCCCCATGTAAACTCGGGCCCCTTCCAACACGCAAACTGCGCGCTCGACCAGGAGCAGCACAGTATATCCCGAAGCGCACAAGTACCCTATCATAGAGGCATGCCTACCAAGTCGCCATCGAGCAAGCGCAAGAAGACCACCGCAACCAAGAAGCCATCTGTCAATCGAATCAACAAGACCGAGTCCAACTCCGCCATTGAGCCACAAATGCCGGCCGCAAACGAGTACACGGCAACGCATCTCAACCTACCCGTCACATATGAAGAGGTTACCAGTCTTTTTTCGCAGGAGAGTCTCGTCCAAAAACTCATGGATTTCGTCGTCCCTCTTGAATCAGAGGAAGAGAAAATAATCCAACACCTCATCCGAGCAAAACAAAGCGGAAAAATCCTATTTATCTACGGAGAACCAGGAAGCGGAAAATCCACTTTCATCGAATCACTCAGCTGGCGAAAACACATTGGCCTTCGCAAGATAATACACATCAACACCTCAACACACCTACCACCGACAGGTCTGACAGAAATCCTCAAGGTAATCAACGAGGCAGCACAGCAGGCCGCCAAAGAACGAGATCTTGGACCAACAGCCCTGGTTCTTGATTATCTCGAAAGCCTTGACGATTATCCTGACGAAGCAGTCAAAGGTTTCTATCGAACCCTGAATGGAATTCTCCGAAACGCTCCGTTGTTGATTCTCTGGCCGGTCGTAAGCATTGACGACGCCAACAAGATGATTCGTTATTCCGAAGGCGTTTCTGGCACAATGTTCACACGTGGCGAGGAACTCCATCGTTTCTCGGGCCCGCCCATTGAACGCTACGTCAGCATCGCAGAAACCACGATCGGCGTCTCCAACAATGGGCGGCCAATTACAGACTTCGGCCTCACGCGGGGCGACCTCGAAGAAGCACTGACGAAAATAAAGACAAGAACAAGATCAGACCAGACGATTCGAAGATACCTTGAACTGACTCGCGAAACCTGGAACGAAAAGTCCGGATTCCTCAAAGGCGCCATAGCCAAAATTCCAAAATTTTCAGAAGTTTGGTTCGTCATCTGCCACGCCAAGGCCGAAGAAGTCGTGAAGATGTTTGCAAGACGAGGCGACACCATCGAAGATGCTTGGCTTGCCAATCACGACGCCCTCTACGAATACGTCAAAGGCACGCAGCGCGCAGGTTTCTGGAACGCCCGCAAGCTACAGATGGCCATCAATGGCGTTATCCGCACACGAATCCTATACATCCCAACCAACTGCATGGTCGCAGCCATTGCAGCATACAGTCCGCCCAACTCCGCAGTGCGCCAGATTGTCCTAGACAATGGCGGCTCAAAGAACTGGACACAAAAACACAGAGCCAAGAAATACTTCGAATCAACCCCTCTATTCCGCCAACTCGCAGGCCATCCTCCTCTAGTTGGCAAACGGAAGAGCGGACCAGGCCATGAGGCCATCAACAAAGCAGAGCCATCTTTTAGCGCCATCAACAAATGGCTCTCGACCGAACGAGGACACGACTCCATTCTCAATGCAGCAATTGCCAATCTCATCGAAGACAAGCTTCGATCCGAGTTTGACGCACTAGAAGTCAGCAAGCCACACCCCTGGATACCCAACGTCATTCCGGATATCCGCATCGATCCCAAAGATACACGTCGCCACATCAACATTGAATTCCACTTCACAAACAACAAACAACCAAACGAAGTGGCAGACTACTGCCTCAAGAAGCTACAGATATACCTACAGCAAGTCGAACAACACATCACAATTGCAAACTGACGTCCCTAACAGTCACCTCAAACGGGATGGCCTTTGAAATGGCCATCCCGAGATAGGGCGTCACTCGCAAGCACATTTCTGATGCATGCTGAGCGGGTGGCCCTGGGCTACGTACACCGGGACTCGCTGGAGCCGGGCACCGAGCTGACCCTGGCGGCGGGCCCCACCACGGTGAAGGTGGCGTCCCTCCCCTTCTCTGCGTGAAACAGTCCCAGCATACTGGTGAGCCATGTCCCCTGGCTCACCGAGCACCCTGCTTCGCCCCGCGCTGCTGCTCGCGGCGCTGTCCCTCTTCCTGACGGGCTGCTTCAACGTCGAGCAGGACCTCTGGATCGAGCCAGGCGGTTCGGCGCGGCTGGTCGTCGACATGGGGATGCCCAAGTCATTGACGGCCCTGGCGCGGCTGGGCGGCGATTCGAACGCCAAGGAGGCGCTGCTCGCGAAGGCGCGCGAAGCCGAGCAGGCGCTGCGCCAGGCCCCGGAGGTCTCCCAGGTGATGCTCCGGGACTACGAGAAGGAGGGTCAGGTCCATCTCGTCTACGACGTGACGGTGAAGGACGTCACCCGGCTCCCGGAGCTCTACCGCCGCGCCGCCGAACAGCACGGCAAGGGCCAACCGTCGTCGCCGAAGGATGCGTGGGACGTCCGCATCGAGCGCCAGGGCGGGGACTACGTCTACACCCAGCGCTTCAACCCGGAGAAGGCCTTCGCCGCGCCGGCCGGCATCGGTGACGACGCCGCGGAGCAGGCCGCCCAGGAGCTGGCGAAGAGCATGGTGAAGGCCATGCTCGTCAACAACCGCCTCACCCTCCGCATCCACGGCCCTGGCATCGGCGAGACGAACGGCACGGTGAACGAGCAGAAGGACACCGTGGAGTGGAAGCTCAACCTCGCGGAGCTGATGGACGCCCCCGCCGAGGGCCGCGAGCTCCGCGCCGTCATCCACGGCGGCGAGCCGCTCTGGCTGTGGCCGGCGGTGCTGGGCGTTCCCCTCGCGGTGCTGCTGCTGACGGTCGCCGCCGCCCGGAGGCGCCGGGGCGTCGCCACCCGATAGCTCGCCGCCCCTGGCACGCCTGTCATGGTGCCCCTGCCGTTGCGGTCCCTCCGCATCAATCATTTCGAGGGCTTCTCGCTGGAACGGACCTTGCTGACGCAGGCGTCCGAGCATGCGCCCCACGCCTTCGCTGACATGGCTGTCCTTCATCACCGGCATGACGGTCATGGCGTCGGAGATGGCGGCGTCACGACTGATGGCGCCCTACTTCGGCAGCAGCACGCCCGTCTGGGCCGCGCTCATCTCCCTGGTCCTGGGTGGGCTCGCGTTGGGCGCGCGGTGGGGAGGCCACGTGGCGGACCGCTCGGGGCGCCTGACGCCGCTGCTGAGCGCGCTCTGCCTCAGTGCGCTCGCCCTGGCCCTGCTGCCCTTCCTCGCGCGGGCGCTGCTGCCCGGCGCCACGGCCGCGGTGCTGGGGGGGCGCCCCGTGGAGGGATTGGGCCGCGTGGCCTTGCTGCTGGTGGTGGCGGTGCCGCCCCTGCTGGTGCTGGGCGCGGTGGGGCCCTACGTGCTGCGCGTGGGGCTGGCGGGCGTGGCGTCAGCGGGCGCGCATGCCGGACGGCTGTCTTCCGCGTCCACGGTGGGCAGCATCACCGGGACGCTGCTGGCGGCCTTCGTCGTGCTGCCGCTGCTGGGCACCGCGCGCACCATGGCGCTCTTCGCGGCGGCGCTGGGGCTCACGGCCTCCTGGCGCCTGGGGTGGCGGTGGCGGCTGCCCGCGGTGGGCGTGCCCGTGGTGGCGCTGGCCTTGGGCGTCCACGCCCTGCCCCGCGGCCCCCAGGCCGTGGAGGTGGCCGAGTCCCCCTATGCCTTCATCCAGGTGGTGAAGGACGAACACGGCACCCGCTCGCTCGTCTTCGATGAGGGCTACGCGGTGCAGAGCGTCCACCGGCCCGGCCTGCCGGTGCGCGGAGAGGTCTTCGGGCACTACCTGCTGGTCCCCGCCATGGCCCAGACAGCGCCACGAGCGCCCCGGGTGCTGGTCCTGGGTCTGGGCGCGGGCACGAGCGCCAGGGGCCTGCGGGAGACGTACCCGGGCGTGGAGGTGGTGGGCGTGGAGCTGGACGCGGAGGTGGTGCGGCTGGGCCGTGCGCACTTCGACCTGCCCTCCGAGGTGGAGGTCCACGTGGGAGACGCGCGCGCCTTCCTCACGCGCGACACCCGCCAGTACGACGTCATCCTGGTCGACGCGTTCCGCTTCCCTTACGTCCCCTTCCACCTGACGACGCGCGAGTTCACCTCCGCCGTGGCCGCCCGCCTGAGGCCCGGTGGCGTGGCCTGCTTCAACGTGGGGCGCTACGCGCAGGAGCGCGCGGTGGTGGAGGCCGTGGGCGCCACGCTGGCCACCGTCTTCCCAGAGGTCCGGGCCGCCGACGCGCGCAACCACAGCAACACGCTGCTCTTCGCCGGAGCCCCGGGGCTCGCGGAGCGGCTCGCGGAGCGCACACCGTCACTGCCCGCCTCGCTGCGCCCGCTGGCGGAGCGCGTGGCCGGAGAGCTGAAGCCGGTGCCCGCGGGTGAGCCGCTGACGGACGACCTGGCCCCGGTGGAGCTGCTCACGGACGCCATCCTCCTGCGGGCCCTGTCGAGCGGGAAGCGGCTCCAATGAAGCGCCTGCCCGGCATGCCGGAGTTCCTCGCGCCGCTGCCCCTGTGCGCGGTGGCGCTGATGGCGGTGAATGACCGCTGGCTCAAGCCCGCCTTCCACAACGCCCTCACCGGCAAGCTGTCCGACGTCGCCATCTGCTTCTTCCTGCCGCTCTACGTGTCCGCGCTGCTGGCGCTGGTGACGCGCTGGCCCAGGGCGCGCCGGGTGGCCGTGGGCGCGGTCTTCACCGTGTGCCTCTACACCGCGCTCAAAGTCTCCCAGCCCGCCGCGGACCTCTTCTGTGCGCTGCTGCGGCCCCTGGGCGTGCCGCTCGGCATCCGGAGCTTCCGCGCCTGGGCCGACCCCACCGACCTCGTCACCTTGCCGCTCGTCTGGGTGGCGGTGCGCTACAGCCGCGCCACCACCCGCGAACCGCCGTGCCTCCCCGCCTCGTCCCCCACTGGAGTCAACGCGTGAAAGTCATCCTGATGAACCTCGCGGCCACCGCCGCGCTCGCCACCACGGCGGTGCTGCTCGTCGCGGACTCGGGAGGGAAGGACTGCTACCAGCCCGCCCAGAGCGTCACCTTCGACGTGGGCCACAACACCTGCGGAGCGCCGGGCCTCCTCCAGGTGAGCACCCCTCAAGACGACTGCCGCCTCGACGTGGCGGTGGAGGAGCGCACGGGGCTGCCCACCAGGGGAGCTGTCTACGCGGGCACGGTGGACATCCTCCAGGGCGACAACTGGTACCTGGCGGATACGAACGTCGTCATCACCTTGAGCACCGACGGAGGAACCCCGCCCGCCGACGCGGGCAACGGCACGGCGGTCGAGGTCAACCGCGCGTGTGAAGTCCTGCGCGAGGGCGAGGTCCTCCGGCTGAAGTGCACCGCGCGCGAGGCGGACCTCGGCAACGAGCAGGTGCACGCCTGCGAGGCCGTGCTCACCCCGCGCTGAGCACCCCGGCGGCCAGCGCCCACGCCGCCCAGCACCCACTCAGCGGCGGCCACGCCCGGACAGGCGCAGCCGCCACACACCGCTCAGGCGGGGACCGCGTCCGGCTGCCGGTCGGGCTGTGCGGCCTGGAAGGCGGGCAGCGCCTGGCACTCGGCTTCGATGCGCAGCAGCGTGGGGTACGGCGCCACGTCCACGCCGAAGCGGCGCGCGCCGTAGAGCTGCGGCACCAGGCACACGTCCGCGAGCGACACCGCGTCCCCGACACAGAAGCGCCCCGCGGTGGACCGCACCGCCGTCTCCAGCGCCTCCAGCCCCCGCGCGTTCCAATACGCCGACCACGCCTTGTCGTCCGCGTTCAGCACCTGCTTGAGGCGCTGCATCACGGACAGGTTCTGCAGGGGCTGGATGCCGGAGTTCACCAGCTCCGCCAGCATCCGGGACTGCGCCCGGAGGAACGCGTCAGCGGGCAGCAGCGCGGGCGCCGGGAAGCGCTCCTCCAGGTACTCCAGCACCGGCAGCGACTGGGACAACCTGCGCACCGAGCCATCCGCCTCCGTCCACTCCAGCGTGGGCAGCGTGCGCATGGGGTTGACCGCCCGGTACGCGGCACCGTGCTGCTCGCCGCCGTCCTTCACCAGGTGCACCGGCACGTAGTCGAACTTCAGCCCCTTCAGGTGCAGGCCGATGCGCACCCGCCACGACGCGGAAGAACGCCAGTAGCTGTAGAGCCGCAGCCCCGTCATGGCACCTTCACCACCTTCTGGGCGATGCGGCCGAACACGCTGCGGCCTTCGGCATCCGTCATCTCGATGTCGATGGTGTCGCCCGGCTTCATGAAGGGCGTCTTTGACTCGCCCTGCTCAATCTTCTCAATCATCCGGCGCTCGGCGAGGCAGGAGATGCCGCGCTCGCGGTCCGCGTTGGACACCGTGCCGCTGCCCAGGATGGTGCCCGCCGTGTAGCTGCGCGTCTTGCACAGGTGCTGGATGAGGTCGAAGAAGGAGAAGTGCATCTCCGGCCCCGCGTCCGTGTCGCCCACCTGCTGCCCGTTGAGCACCGAGCGCAGCCGCAGGTGGATGCGCCCGTCGCGCCAGGCCTCGCCCAGCTCGTCCGGCGTCACCGCGAAGGGGCTGAAGGCCGTGGCCGGCTTGCTCTGGAAGAAGCCGAAGCCCTTGGCCAGCTCGTTGGGGATGAGGTTGCGCAGGGACACGTCGTTGGCCAGCATCAGCAGCTTGACGTGCGGCGCCGCGTTCTCCGCCTTCGTGCCCTGGGGCGTGTCACCCAGGATGGCGCAGACCTCGGCTTCGAAGTCCAGGCCCCAGGCCTCGTCGGCCAGGGGGATGTCGGCGGTGGGCGCCAGGAAGTCCCCGGAGCCGCCCTGGTACACCAGCGGGTCCGTCTTCAACGTCTCCGGCGGCTCGGCGCCGCGCGCCTTGCGCACCAGGATGACGTGGTTGAGGTACGCGCTGCCGTCCACCCATTCGTAGGCGCGCGGCAGGGGCGCGTGCAGGGCGCCGACGTCCAGCGGGCGGCTCTGCACCGTGCCCGCCTCCAGTTGGGCGTCCAGCGCGCGCAGCTGCGGCTCCTTCGTCTCCCAGTCGTCCAGCGCGGCTTGCAGCGTGAGCGCCACGTTGGTGGCCAGCGCATAGGCTGAGTTGTCCCGCTTGACGACGATGAGGCGGCCGTCACGGGTTCCGTCCTTGAGCGTCGCGAGCTTCAATGCCGGGCTCCCCGGCGGCCCCTGAGGAAGAACGGCCGGGCCGCCTCGTGTGTCTGGGCTTTTCCGCCGGGGATTCCGGGGTGTCAAGCAAGACGGACACGCGCCGCGGGAGAAAAGCGAACGGCCGACACGCCGCGAAAAGAAGCGCACGGGCGAAAACCGGCCGCCCGTGCGCTCCTTGCTGCGTCAGTCACTCACGCCCGGAGCGGATTCACGACCTCGGGGCAGTGCCAATACGTGTACTCGCAGGCCTCCTGCTCGGCATCGCAGGGCACCTGGATGATGGTGATGGCCTCGCACGGATGGCGGGGCGCCTGGTCCTGGCCTCCACCCCTCGTGCGGCCTTCGTCGGGGACCGTCCCCTGGGTCTCCAGCGCGTCCTTCGCGGCTGGAGGGGGCGTCACCCCCGGCAGCAGGCCCGGAGCGGCGCCCAGCACCGCGCCCAGGACGTACAACTTCGTGTTCATGAAACCCCCTTGCCGGGTGCAGCCGCCGTCGCGCCCCTTCGGCGCGCCGGTACCGGAGCAGCGGCAGGGACGTCAGTACCAGGTGGGTCTGACATTTCCTGCCCTTCCGGACAGGACCGGGAAGGCGCCGCCAGGGCGCCCCATCCGCCCCCCTGCCCTAGACGTGTCACCGGCTGCGGCTAGGATGGCGCGCCCGCCCGGAGCCCGTCACCGTCATGCCATTCCAGATTACCGTTCACGCGCAGGACCGCATCCTCGAGGTTGTCTATCCCCCGCAAGTCACCACCGCGGACCTGGCCGAGTACCTGGCCGATGTGAAGAAGGCCATCAATGACCTGGACGGTGAGTGGTCCGCCCTGGTGGACCAGTCCCAGCTCCGGGTGATGCCCAGCGACGTGGTGACGGCCATGGCCAGCCTCAACGCCTTCGCCCAGCTCCACGGCATGAAGCGCTCAGCCCGGGTCGTCACGGATGCCCCCTCCGGGCTCCAGGCGTGGCGGATGACGAAGCGCGCCATGCTGAGCATCCCCACGCGCACCTTCGAGACGCGGGGGGAGGCCCTCCAGTGGCTGCGTGACCCCGACGCGGACTGAGGCTCGCGGCGGCCTGTGCGCCTGCCGACAGCAGGAACGCCTTTTTTCACCTATATTGCGCCGGTCCGCCCCTGACGGGGTTGGGCTTCACATCTCCCGTAGGAGTGGTTGTCTCATGCGTATCCCCCGGACCGACGCCCGCAGGAAGCTGCTCGGCGCGCTGTTGTGTACCTTCTCCGTCGCGGCCTGTGGGCCGGCCTCGGAGGGCGAGCCCGCTGGCAGCGGCGCCACCGAGCAGCCCGTCGTCTATGGCAACGACGACCGGATGGACGTGTACGCGCACCCCGACGCCACCCTGCGGCAGTACGCCATGCAGGCCAGCGCCGTCATGGTCGACCCGTACGAGATTGACGACTCGGACCCCAACAACATCGTCTTCGACAGCCCCACCCTGGGCGAGTGGGTCAACCTCTGCCCGGGCCAGCGCTTCATCGACGACCCGTCGCCCGGCTACTGCTCGGGCACGCTCATTGACGATGACCTCCTGCTGACCGCCGGCCACTGCGTGACGGACGCGGCCGACTGCAGGGACTTCAAGTGGGCCTTCAACTTCTACCGGCCTGACGCGAACTCGGTGCAGACCATGACCACGCAGGACATCTTCAGCTGCAAGGAGATTGTCGTGCGGCGGGAGAACACCTCCAGCGGCCGCACGCTGGACTACGCCATCATCCGCCTGGACCGTCCGGCGACGCCGCGCTTCACGCCCGCGCCCATCCGCCCGGGCAACGCCGCCATGACGACGGGCGCCAACGTGGCCGTCATCGGTTCGGGCAGCGGCATCCCGCTCAAGATTGACTCGGGCGGCACGGTCCGCAACGGCCGCGCCAGCACCCTGGACTACTTCACCGCCAGCACCGACACCTTCGGTGGCAACTCCGGCTCGGCCGTCTACGACATGACGAGCCACACCATCGCCGGCATCCTGGTGCGCGGCGCACTGGACTACGTCTATCAGGGCAGCTGCCGCGTCGTGAACGAGTGCAGCCAGGACGGTACGGACTGCGCTGGCGAGGACATCACCTATGTCCGCCCGGCCATCGAGGCGTTCTGCGCCGCCAACACCAGCGTCCGGCTGTGCAACACCACGCCGCCGCCGGCGACGTCCTTCGACTTCACGGCCAGCAACACCAGCAACGCCACCGTGAACACCACCCGCCACGCGGTGGAGCTCACCGCCGGCCAGAGCCTCACCGTGGGCACCTGCGGCCTGACGGGCGCCAGCTTCACCGGCGACACGTGGCTGCGCGTCAATGGCCCCAGCGGCATCGAGGTCGCCTCCAACGATGACGGCTGCGCCACGGGCCGCGGCTCCAACGTGACGTTCACCGCCGGCGCGGCCGGGACGTACGAAATCATCGCGGGCTGCTACGCGGAGACCAGCTGCGGCGGCACGGTGACGTGGACCATCGGCGCGGCGACCCCGCCGGCCACCTCCGGCACGTTCAGCTACAGCTCGGTCAACTCCAACAGCGCGCGGCAGAACACCACCCACGAGGACGTCACCCTCACGGCGGGCCAGCGCCTCTCCTTCGGCACCTGCAACGTGGCGGGCGCCTCTGGCACGGGTGACTCGTTCATCCGCCTGTTCAACGCCGCCGGCACGCAGGTGAAGTTCAACGACGACGGCGCCGGGTGCGGCTCGCTGTCCCACGCCACCTACACGGTGCCGGCGGGCGCGGGCGGCACGTACCAGATTCGCGCGGGCTGCTACGGCAACACCAGCTGCAGCGGCACGGTGGGCTGGACCGTCCAGTAGTCACACGCCACGCAGAAGGTGGGCACCGCGGGGCGCGTCACTCTTCACGGAGTGGCCGCCCCGCTGTCGCGTCTGGCCAACGCCCCCCACGCAGTGATGGACGGACAGCAGGCAGGCCCCACCCCACCCTTGACAGCCCCGGACTCCAGGTCTAACGCAAGGCGCCATGAGCACTCCCCGGTTCCCGCCCTCTCCGACGCGCGCCATCAGCAGTGACGGCCCCTTCCGAGCCCTGCTGCTGGAGAACATCCACCCGTCCGCGGGGGAGATGCTGGCCGCGGAGGGCTTCCAGGTGGAGCGCGTCTCGTCCGCCCTCAAGCCGGACGAGCTGGCGGAGCGGCTGAAGGGGGTGCACCTGGTGGGCATCCGCAGCAAGACGACGGTGCCGCTCGCGGCGCTGGCGCACGCGGAGGACCTGCTGGCCATTGGCGCCTTCTGCATCGGCACCAACCAGGTGGACCTGACGTCCGCCAACACACACGGCATCCCCGTCTTCAACGCGCCCTTCAGCAACACGCGCAGCGTGGCGGAGATGGTGATTGCGGAGGTCATCGTCCTGACGCGGCAGCTCTTCGACCGCAGCCGGGAGGTCCACACGGGCCAGTGGCGCAAGGTGGCCACGGGCAGCCATGAGGTGCGCGGCAAGACGCTGGGCATCATCGGCTATGGCCACATCGGCTCGCAGCTGGGCATCATCGCCGAGGCGCTGGGCATGCGCGTCCTCTACTTCGACGTGATGACCAAGCTGCCGCTGGGCAACGCGCAGCCGGCCGTCACGCTGGAGGAGCTGCTCGGCGCCTCCGACTTCGTCACCCTCCACGTCCCCGCGCTGCCCACCACGCACCTGATGATGGGCGCCGAGCAGATTGCCCAGATGAAGAAGGGCGCCTGCCTCATCAACGCCAGCCGCGGCACGGTGGTGGACATCGACGCGCTGGCGCGGGCGCTCCAGTCCAAGCACGTGGGCGGTGCCGCGGTGGACGTCTACCCGGAGGAGCCGGAGAGCAACTCGGACGGCTTCGTCACCGCGCTCCAGGGCCTGCCCAACGTCGTCCTGACGCCGCACATCGGCGGGTCCACGGAGGAGGCCCAGGCCTCCATCGGCAAGGAGGTGGCCACCAGCCTGCTGAAGTACTTCAAGTCGGGCGCCAGCACGGGCGCGGTCAACTTCCCGCACATCGAGGCGCCGCTCATCCCGGGCACGCACCGCATCCTCAACGTGCACCGCAACATCCCGGGCGTGCTGCGCGACATCAACCGCATCGTCTCCGACCTCAACGCCAACATCCACGCCCAGGTGCTCAGCACGGACGCCAACATCGGCTACCTGCTGATGGACCTGGACCAGGATGTGTCCACCCCGGTGTGCGAGGCCATCGCCGGGCTGGAGACGGACATCAAGACGCGCATCCTGTCCTGACGTCCGGCGCCCTCAGGCATCCACGACCTTGCCCGGGTTGAGGATGCCTCGCGGGTCCAGCGCCCGCTTGAGGGTGCGCAGCAGGGCCAGCTCCGCGGGCGCGCGTGAGTAGTCCAGATAGTCCTTCTTCAGCAGGCCGACGCCGTGCTCGGCGGAGATGCTCCCGCCGTGCTTGCGCACCAGCGCGAACATCGTGGGGTCCGCTTGCTTCGCGTGGGCCAGGAACTCCGCCTTGTCCATGGCGTCCGG
Organism: Myxococcus sp. AM010; assembly: GCF_013372585.1. Lineage (NCBI taxonomy): Bacteria > Pseudomonadati > Myxococcota > Myxococcia > Myxococcales > Myxococcaceae > Myxococcus > Myxococcus sp. AM010. The sequence continues at coordinate 59,382 of NZ_JABXEO010000040.1, read as the reverse complement.
CTTCATCACGTTGACGTGCAGGTTGCCGTCGCCAATGTGGCCGAAGAGGCAGATTTCCCAGCCCGGGTAGCGCGCGCTGAAGAGGGCCTCCAGCTCCGCGCAGAAGGCCTCCAGCCCGGCCACCGGCAGGGAGATGTCGTTCTTGTGCGGCAGGCCGGTGGCGGAGAGGCTCTCACTGATGCCCTCGCGCAGCGCCCACAGCTCCGCCGCCTGCGCCGCGCCCTGGGCCTGGACGCCGTCCGTCACCAGCTCGCGCTCGAACAGCGAGCCCAGCCAGCCCTCCACCGCCGCGGCGTCCTTCGCCTCCGCCTCCAGCAGCACGTAGCACGCGCTGGGCGTCTCGAAGGGCGGGCGCAGCTTGCGGTGGCGGCCCAGGCGCGCCATGCACCTGTCGGTGAAGAACTCGTAGGCGGAGATGCGGAAGGCGTTCTGCCGACGCGCGTCGCGGAACAGGCGCAGCACCGCGGCCACGTCCGGCACCGCGAAGAGGAACACGTCCTGCGGGCCGGGGAGCGGGGTGAGCTTGAGGGTGGCCTCGGTGATGACACCCAGGGTGCCCTCGCTGCCGATGAAGAGCTGGCGCAGGTCCGTGCCGGTGTTGTTCTTCTCCAGCGCGCCGTTGAGCTCCAGCACCTCCCCCTGGGCCGTGACGACCTGGAGCCCCAGCACCCACTGGCGCGTGAGGCCGTAGCGGATGACCTTCACCCCGCCCGCGTTGGTGGCGATGTTGCCGCCCACCGTGCTGGAGCCCTTGGAGGCGAAGTCCACGGGCCAGGTGAGGCTGTGCTCCGCGCAGTGGTGGTGGACGGCCTCCGTCACCGCGCCCGCCTGCACGCGCACCGTGTTGCCGAGCAGGTCCACCGGCCCCATCCGCGTCATGCGCTGGAGCGACAAGACGAGCTCGCCCCGGGCCGCCACCGCGCCACCGGCAAGTCCCGTGCGCCCGCCGGAGGGCACCACGGCGATGTGGTGCTGGTGGCACAGGGCGAGCAGCCGGGCGACCTCGTCCGTCGTCCGAGGGAGCGCCACGGCGGCGGGGGCGGGCGTGTAGACGCGCGTCCAGTCGCGGCCGTACTCCTGGAGGTCCCCTGGCTCCCGGGTGAGGAAGTCGGCGGGGAAGCCCTCGGTGATGGCCTGGAGGAAGTCGGCGGGGAGCGCGGCGGTGGACATGCCTCTAGGCGTATTGCAGCCGCCCGCCTGTGACAAGGTGCAGCACGGGGCGGGTGTCGGGCGTCGGCGGAAGGGCTCCAGTTGGAACGACCCGCGGCGCGCCAACCAAGAAACCAGGGTGGGTGCGTATAGGGCATGGGCCATGGGCGGAGCTCCGCCATCCCCGTGCCCGCTTCAGAGGAAAGCCTCCATGTTCCCGTCGTTCTCGCGTCTTGTCCGGACCGCTTCCGTTGTCGCCGCCCTGGCCCTGGCTCCTTCCGCGCTGGCGGAGGAGGCCGAATACGGCACGTCCTACGTCTTCACGACCGTGGATGCGCTCCTGGGCTACTCCCTCGGTGGTGGCTTCGAGGTGACGGGAATCCTGGAGGGAGAGGCGACCCCCCGGACCATCCGCTTCTGGTCGTCAGGCGGGAACTACGAATCCCAGCAGGGCTTTGGTGCTCGGTGTGACCGGATGGCGCTGCTCCTGATGACCCGACCGGGGCGCTTCCGCCTCACCGTCGAGATGCCTTCCTCCCTCCAGGCAACCACCTGCATGCTGACCCGCCTCCCCTGAACGCCCCACGGACACGCTGACGGAACGGACGGCTTCCATGGGGACGAATGGACGGGCGTGGCTGGCGTTGACGCTGGCCATGGTGACGTTGGCGGGCTGCGCGGATGGCGACAGCCCGGAGCAGGACTCGGACGGTGATGGTGTCGTCGACGCCCTGGACTGCGCGCCCGGCGATGGCACGCGCTGGCGCTTCCTGGCGGGCCATGTGGACGCGGACCTGGATGGCGTGGGCGCGGGCCCCTCCATCCAGAGCTGCGTGGGCCAGCGGCTCCCCGCGGGCCTGAGCCCTCAAGGCGGTGACTGCGCTCCCGACACTGCGTCCCTCTGGCGCGAGCAGACCGGGCTCTATCCCGACCTGGACGGCGACGGCGCGACCGGCGAGGGCCCGCTGACGATGTGCGTGGGCGACACGCTCGTGGGCTACCGCGCGGAGGCCGGCCCGCCGGACTGTGATGACCATGACGCGCGCGTCTCGGAGGCCGCCTGGGCGTGGACGGACGCGGACGGGGACGGCGTGGGCAGCGGCGAGCCCGTGTCCCACTGCGCCGGAAGACGGCCGCCTCCAGGCCATGTGGCGGTGAACGGAGACTGCGCGCCCGACGACCTCCTCCGCGCCCACTGGCTCACGTACTCCCACCGGGACGCGGACGGGGATGGCTTCACGGTGCCGGAGGAAGGCAGGCTGTGCGGCCTCGACCGGCTGCCCCAGGGCTATTCCCTGAGCGCCAACGGGCTGGACTGCGATGACGCGAACGCCGCGCGCTGGACGGAGCGCACCGTCTACGCGGACGCGGATGGAGATGGCTTCGGCAGCGGCGAGCCTCGGACGCAGTGCACGGGCCGCACGGCCCCACCCGGCTACGCACTGGACGCGGAGGACTGCGCGCCGGAGGACCGCACGCGGTGGCAGTGGCGCGCGTATGCGCATCGGGACGCGGATGGCGACGGCGACACCGTCCCGGAGCAGGGCGTGGTGTGCAGCGGCACGCAGCTCCCCCTGGGCCACGCCGAATGGCCCACGCGGAACGACTGCGACGACCGCGACGCCAGCCGCATGGTGAGCTGGAGCGTGTTCCCGGACGCGGATGGTGACGGCGTTGGCGCGGGCGCCCGGCAGAGTGTCTGCGCGGGCCGCTCGATGCCCCAGGGCTTCTCCGCGGTGGACACGGACTGTGACGCGGTGGAGGCCTCGCGCTGGCAGGACCTGGCCTACGCGCATCGGGACGCGGATGGGGACGGCTTCACCCAGCCCGAAGCAGGCACGCTGTGCGCAGGTGCGACACTTCCGGCCGGCTACGCCACCCTGCCCCGTGGGAACGACTGCGATGACGCGGACTCGCGCATCCACACCACCACCCAGGCGTGGGCGGACGCGGACGGAGACGGAGTAGGCGCCGGGGACGCCGTCGCGCTGTGCACGGATGGCACGGTGCCCGCGCCGTGGTCGGCCCAGGGGACGGACTGCGCGGCGGAAGACGCGGCGCGCTGGCACCAGGTGGCCTACGCGCATGTGGACCGGGACGCGGATGGACACACCCAGCCCGAAGTAGGGGCCGTGTGCACCGGTACGTCACTGCCCCAGCCCTACTTCACCCAGGCCACCGGCAACGACTGCGATGACACGGACGCCGCGCGCTTCCGTTGGGCAGTGCTGTACCCGGACGCGGATGGCGACGGCGTGGGGACCTCGCCCCGCATGATTCCCTGCATCGGCGGACAGACGCCCCCTGGATTCTCTCTCAAGGGCGACGACGTGGACGACTCGGACGCGTCCATCCAGGAGGACCCCGAGGATGACCTGATGGTGGAGCTCATCCTCGACTAGGCGCCGGCTGCGCCAGCGGAGGGCCGCTCCTCCCTGGCACTCCAGCGCCACCTCCGGAGCCGGATTAACAATTATTTCAAGGAATGCTGGTTGCGCTCGAGGCCATGGGGAGGAACACTCCGGCATGGTCGCCCCCCAACGGAGAGACGCGTCGATGACAGCTCCCGTCCAGCTCGACGCGCCCGACATCCAGGACGTGGTGCGGAGCCGGACGTTGGGGCTGGCAACTGTCGGCACGGTGCTGGTGGTGGCGCACAACGCGCAGCCACCGGCCCCCGACGACTGGGCGCGCTACTGCGAGCTCATCGCCCGTCACTGGGACACGGCCACCGCGCAGCTCGTCCTGGCCGAAGGGCCCGGGCCCAGCGCCACCCAGCGGCAACAGGCGCTCAACCAGGTGCCCAAGGACTACGTCATTCCGCCCACGGCGGTGTTCACCGAGTCCTCGCTGGTCCGCGGCGTCGTGACGCTCTTCAACTGGTTCAGTCCCCGGGCCATGCGCGCCTTTGTCCCGGGGGACCTCCCGGGCGCCGCGCGGCACCTGGGCTTGAGCGAAGCGCAGGTGCGGCGGCTGGTGGACATTGGCGAGGCGGTGCGGCCGGCGCCGCGGTGACACGCGCCGGCTACGGCCGGGTGCCCTGCTGGATGCGCAGCTCCCGGATGCCCTTGAGGATGCGGGGCGCCGTCAGCAGCATGTTCTGGTTGAGGAGCTCGCCGTCCACGGGGATGCAGCTCCCCGACACACAGGCGGTGTACGCGGGGCACGGTGACTCGCACTGGAAGGACTCTGGCGACACCTGACAGGTCTCCGAGCAGTAACCGGAGAGGCAGGCCTCGTGCCGCATGCACGGCTGTCCATCCGGGAGCTGGCACAGCTTCGTCGCGCCACACTGCGTGGGCGACTGACATTCGGCGTTGCTGTCACAGCGTCCGTCGTCGCGGTTGCACTTGCGCTCCGGGGTGCAGAAGAAGCTGGCGCAGTCGCGGTCATTCTCACAGGCCTCTTCCGGCTTGAGGAGACAGACGGATGAGCCCAGCACGTCGGCGCACGTCAGCGCGCCCGGGCAGTCCTCCGACGCGGCGCAGTCCTTCCCCAGCGGCACCGTGCAGCCCACGCCGGGCTCACAGAAGCCGGTGATGCACTGGGAGCCCGCCTCGCAGGGCTGGCCTTGAGAGGTCAGGCACACGCCCCCGTCGAGCTGCTTCGCGCACGTCAGCCCCTTGCCACAATGCCCATCCGGGCAGGGCGCCCCAGGGCCGGGCTGCCGCGCCCTGTCCGCGGCGAGCAGGGAGGCCATCGTCCCGAGCAGGATGAACGTCCCCACCGCCACGACGGCCCAGTTCATGGGGAACGCCCTTCGGGCGGGCGGCGAGGAGACCACCTCGACGGTGACGGCGGGCCCCTGCGCGAACCGCGCGTCGGGAGCGTCGCGGTCCTCCACTCGCAGGTGGAAGGCGAAGTGGCCCGGTGGTGTCCCCGCTGGCACGCGGACCCGGACGACGACGCGCTGCGCGCCCGTCGGAGGAAAGTCGCGCTGGGGCTCGCCTTCGAGGACGAGCCACTCGCGCCGGGCGCCCGCGTCAGGCACCACCGAGAGGCGCGCGCGCACGGCAGCACGCGAGGCGTTGATGACGTGGAAGACGGCCTCCCCTGCCCCTTTCGGGGACAGACGAAGGGTGTCCGTGATTGCGGAGACATCGAAGACGCGAGACATCGACCTGCTCTCTTGGAGGACCGTTCGGCATTGAGCGCGTCAGGCCAGCGCTCCCGCCTCAAGCCCGGCGGTCCCCCCCGTCGCCCGGCCTGCCGCGAAAGGCTGTCCGTTCCATCATCCGCCTCGACGTCGCGTTCCTTCGGTGGCCACGGGAGGAGGCTCGCCGCGCTCCCAGGCCTCCGACGTGGCCGCCCGGAGGCCCCGAGCCACCGGGCTCAGCGCATGGGCCGCGAACAGCCCTGGCCCCACGCCCCACGCCTCAGTCGGCTCCGGCCCCGGGCCCCGCGCGTCGAGCGCGGCGGGGACAATGGACACCTGCCCTGAGTCCCACGCGTCGAGCACGGCGGAGACCGTCTCCTCCAGCCCCGCCCCCCACGCCTCGGAGACTCCGGGGATGGACGCCACGGGACCCACGCGCCACGCATCAGGCGCACCGGAGACGGACGCCCCGGGCGTCATGCCCCATTCATCAATCCAGGACGTCTCCAGCGCCCCGTGAGCAGGATTCGGCGCGGTGGCACCCTGCGTCTCCTCGGCGGTGACAGGGGACAGGTGGCGTTGCGGCATGTCACTCCTCCTTCAGCGGCAGGCGGATGAGCAGCGGCTGGGGCTCTGCCGCGAGCACCTCCGGGCCCAATTCGAGCAGCTCACCCTTGGCGCGCACTTCCAGCCGGCCCAGCGTGGCCACGGGGGGCACGCTGGGAAAACGGAAGCAGCCCTTGGCATCCGTGCGCGTGGTGAGCCTCAGCGTGGGCAGCTCGACGAGCGCGCCCGGAATCGGAACGTCGCCCGGCCCGACGACACAGCCCAGCAGCGCCTCCGCGGGCGTCGGCGTGGCAAGGGGCGTGGCGGGGAAGAGCACCCGGTGGACGACGGGCAGCGCGCGCTCCCGCCGCACCGGGACACGCAGGCGGAAACAAGGACGCGGCGCGGTCCTCAGCCCGGCCCACACCGTGGTGGGCACCGGCGTGAGCTCCACCTCGAAGTCCGCCTCCTCCATGGCCGCGAAGACGAGCTCACCCAGCAGCCGGTGCGCCCGCTCCGGGGACTCCGCCCCGGCGGTGATGAGGTAGCAGACCGAAATCTGCAGCGGCACGCGCCCCCCGCCCCCGCTCCGGGGCGAAGGCGCGGGCCCCAGCTCCAGCAGGTACAGACAGACGCCTCGCTCGAGCGATTCGCGGTCCGGCACGCCCAGGAACACCGGGACATCGCCAGCAATGCGGCCCACCCACGCCTTCAAACGTTGATCGACTTCGTCGATCATCCGGACCCCCCGTCCTGGGCCGGTCGACCCGGGCCACTCGCAGCCCGGTGCTTTCCGGACTTGCAACGTGTCACCGGCTTCCAGGTGCTGGAATTGACCGGCGGGGCGGAGCGACGTCCGGCCTTCAACAAGCCCCGGCAATCACAGGGGAAAAGAAGGCACACAACTCCCGGACGGCTGAGACGGATAATTCCAGGACGCGCCACCCCCACGCGCACCGGGATTCCTCCACCATGGCCACGAAAGTCAGCGACAGCCCGCGTCCTCTCCCCTCCCTTGCGCCGCGCGCCGCCGTGGCGAAGGACGCCCGGGCCTCCGAGCCCCCGGCGAAACCCACCAGCGCGCCTCCCGGCTGGAACGCGGACCGCTTCGAGTCGTCGGCCCGCGCGCCCCGGCCGCTCGTGTGCACCGTGCCCACACCGCCGCCCACCGCGCCGGTGGAGCCCGCGCCGGAGCCGGAGGTGGACAGCGTCGCGGTGGACTCGGACCCGATGACGCACATCGAGTACCTGTCCTCGGACGCGCTCCAGGGCCGTGACAGCCCGTCGGCCGGGCTGGACGCCGCGTCGCTGTACGTGCAGCAGCATGTGCAGAAGTACGGCCTCGTCGGCCCCAACACGAGCAACCCGGACAACGCCTTCGAGCAGCGCTTCGACGTGTACTCGTTCGCGGGCCGGCCCGGGGTGCGCGGCGAGTCAGGCGAGCACGTCCACACGCCGAACACCTACGGCCACGAGCTGTTCGAGGGCGGCTTCTACCTCGACGACGACATGCCCAAGGAGACGCTCGCGCTGCTCAACCAGAAGTACGAGAAGTCGATGGACGCGCGCGGCCTGCCCCTGACGCCGCCGCGCGAGGGAGCGCAGCGCGGCGTGGAGGAGCTGCGCCAGCTGGCCTCCGCGTCCGGGCAGGCGGTGAACACCCTGGCGCTGCTGGAGGGCTCGGGGCCGAACAAGGACGAGGTCATCGTGGTGATGGCGCACCTGGACCACGACGGCGTGGACCGGCGCGGCAACGTCCTCAACGGCGCGGACGACAACGCCTCCGGCAGCGCGGTGCTGATGGCGGCGGTGCCGGAGCTGGCGGAGGCGGCGAAGCGCGGCGAGCTGGACCGCTCCGTGCTCTTCCTGTGGACGGGCGCCGAGGAGAAGGGCCTGGTGGGCTCGCAGTACTTCGTGGACCACCCGATTCCGGGGCTCGGCATGGAGGAGATTGCCGGCGTCATCAACGTGGACATGGTGGGCCGCTGGGATGACCAGCGCCTGTCCGTGGTGGACACCGACTCCCGGGGCCAGCCCAACTACTTCCGGGAAGTGCTGGCGCAGGCGAACGCGGAGCTCGACGACCCGTTCGACCGCATCAACCAGGACATCAACGTGTTCCGGGACAGGCAGGACGGCGCGTCCTTCGGGCGCAAGGGCGAGGACGTCCTCTTCATGTTCGAAGGCCTGTCCAACCCCAACGGCGGCGGAGACCTCATCCCCGAGTACCACCGGGCCGACGACGACATCGACCTCATCCTCCGCGACAACGGCGGCGAGAAGCCGCGCCGCATCAAGGACCTGATGGTCAACGTCATCGGGCTCGCCGCCAATCGGACGACAGAGCCCTGAATTGCCGGCGGCCCTGGGCCGCCAATGTCGGATACCAGCGCGGAAGCGGCAGTCTCCCGCCGTCATTTTCCCTGACGCCGCTTCTTTTTCCGCCCGGTCGCGCGAATGATGGCCACCGGGCCGGAACACGCTGGAACACGACATGACGATGGCGACATCCTCGACGAGACGACAAAGGACCTTCCCCCTGGCACGGCACGGCGCGGCGCTCGCGTGCGCCCTGGGCCTGGGGGCCGCGACACCGGCCCTGGCGCAGGAGGGGTCGGACACCCCCCACCGCTTCGGCCTCATGCTGGACGCGGGCGCGCCGCACGGCGTGGGCCTGTCCGCGGTGCTGCGGCCGCTGCCGTGGCTGCGTCTGCAAGCGGGCCCCACCACCAACACGCTCAGCTTCGGCTTGCGCGGCGGCTTGAGCATCCTGCCGATGCAGACCTTCCTGGCGCCGTCCTTCAACGTGGAGGCGGGGCACTACTTCGGCTCGGACTACAACGAGGTGGTGGACTGGCTGGGCGCCAGCCCCAGCCGCGCCAGCGAGGCCATCCGCGACGTGACGTACAACTACGTCACCGGCAGCGTGGGCCTGGAGGTGGGCGCGGCCAGCCGCTTCAACTTCTTCCTGCACCTGGGCCTCAGCTACGTGGACATGGGCGTGGACGACGCGAGCGCCCTGCTCCAGGACGCCACGGATGACCCGGACGTCACCGCGAGGAACCTGTCCGTGCGCGCCACCATGCCCTCCGTGAAGCTGGGCTTCATCCTCTACTTCTTCTGAGCCAGGAGCTTCCAAACCATGCGAACGACTTCCTTCCGCATCCTGCTGCTCTCCAGCCTGGCGCTGCTCACCACCGGCTGCGACTCCCTCTTCTTCATCGAGGCCGAGGCCGAGGAGATCTGCAAGACGGAGCGCGACCTGTCCTTCCCCGCGGCGCTGCCGCTCACCGTCAACGTGGAGCGGAGCTTCACCTTCCCGCTGGGCGACTTCGCCGACCCGCTGCCCGAGGAGACGGACATCGAAACCGAGCTCCGGCTGCGCCTCTTCGAGGTGACGGCCGACACGGACCTGAGCGGCGTGGAGCGCGCCAGCGTCTCCGTGCGCCAGCCGGGCTCCAACGACGCCCACGTCATCGGTGAGTACACGCGCACCAGCACCGCGCCCACGCGCACCATTCAGCTCACCAGCACCGGCACGGTGGACCTCCTGGACCTGGCCCGGGAGCCCGAACTCGAGTTCATCTTCGACGCCCGGGGCACGCTGCCCTCCGAGGACTGGACCGCCGCGGTGCGCGCCTGCGCGGGCGTGAAGGCGCACGCCAACTACTTCGACCTGGTGTTCTGAGGCCGCCCGCCGCTAACGGAGCCCGGAGGCCGCCGCCGCGCGCTTCCGGGCCTCCACGGGCGCCGGCACCGGCGGCTCGACGGGCGCGGGCTGTCTGGACGCGGGCGGCTGCACGTTGAGGAACTCGCGCCGCGTGCCCAGGACCAGGTCGAAGAAGGGGTGCGTCACGCACCAGTTCGCGTTCTGGTCCTTGCCCATGTGGTGGTCGTAGTGCCACGGCAGGTGCTCGCGCGCCCACTTCGGATCCAGGTGCGCGCGCCGGTGGACGAAGTAGTAGTTCGCCGCGCAGGCCCACACCGTCCCCACGAAGAAGGGCGCCACCGGCAACAGCGGCGCGTGGGCCAGCGCCAGCACCGCCAGCCCCATCAGCTCCTTGGTCTGCGCCGACCAGCTCCACAGCGAGCGCATGTACTGGTCATCCACCATCTCGTGGCGCCGCGACTTCTGGTGGTGCTCGTGCCAGTGGAAGCTCCAGAAGCTCTTCCGGTTCTTCCCCAGGCCGTGCAGGACGGACCTGTGAAGGACCCATTCACCGAAATTGGAGTAAACCCAGCCCAGGGGGATGCCGATCATGCTCGCCTCCGGCGAAGCGCGCGGCCGGCGCTTCGCTGCCCATAATGACTATCTGGTCACTCTTTTTCTATCACGCAACGGACGGGAGCGCACGGCGATGGCGAGCCGGGATGGCACGCGGGCGGATGACGCCCAGGAGACGGACAAGCCGCCCGCCCGGCATGGAGGCCGCCGCGAGGCCCACCGGCGGGAGCGGGCCCAGGCGCTGGAGGCCGCCGCGCTGAAGCTGTTCCTGGAGCGGGGCCTGGAGGGCGTCACCATTGACGACATCACCCAGGCGACCGGGGTGGCCAAGGGGACGTTCTACCGGTACTTCGACGACAAGGCGGCGCTGGTGGACGGCCTGCTGGCGCCGGTGCGCCGCGAGCTGCTGGCGGGGCTGGAGACGTGCGGCCACGCCCTGGCGGAGGCGCGCAACGTGGAGGCCATGTTCGACGCGTACCGCGCGGTGGCGGCGGTGATTGCCAGCGCGCTCCTCCAGTACCCGGGCGTGGTGCGGCTCTACCTCCAGGAGTCCCGGGGGCCCGCCGTGGGGGCGCGGACGAAGGTGGCGGAGCTGGCGCGGCTGGTGGCGCGGCACGCGGTGGACATCACGCAGAAGGCGCACACCAGCGGGCTCTTGCGCCCCATCCGTCCGGCGGTGAGCGGGCTGGCGGTGGTGGGCGCCGTGGAGCGGCTGCTGCTGGCGGTGCTGAGCGAGGAGGACATCGGCAACCCGCTGGAGCTTCCGGACGCCCTCACCACGCTGGTGCTGGACGGGCTGCGCCTGCCCCCGGAGCCCCGCCCCGGGCGCCGGAAGCTGGACGGGGGCCCCAAGCGCCCCTAAGGGTGGAGGGGTGGGACGCAAGCGGGCGGCACGGCGTGCGGGGATGACGGTGCCCGGTTGGGCGTGGTGGCTGCCGTGCGCGCTGGCCCCGGTGGTGCTGCTCAACGTCGCGGTGGCATGGCTGGGTGGCAGCTTCGTGTCGCCGCTGTCCTTCTCCTTCCTGGAGGCCAAGGCGGGCGCGCTGCGCGCGTACCTGGAGCACCGGCCTTCGTGCCTGGTGGAGGGCCACGCGCCGCTGGAGCCCGTCATCGACGCGGCGGAGCGCAAGCACCGCCTTCCGGCGGGGCTGCTGCGCGCGCTGGTGCAGGTGGAGTCGGAGACGCGCGTGCACCGCATCTCCCCGGCGGGCGCCATGGGGCCCGGACAGCTGATGCCCGGCACCGCCGCCATGCTGGGCGTGAAGGACCCGTTCGACCCGGCGCCGGCGATTGACGGCAGCGCGCGCTATCTGGCCCAGCAGCTGCGGCGCTTCGGTGACGTGCGGCTCGCGGTTGCCGCGTACAACGCGGGCCCAGGCGCGGTGAATGGCCGCGTGCCGCGCAATGGGGAGACGGAGTTCTACGTGCCCAAGGTGCTCGCGGCGTGGGAGCTGACGCGCCCGCCTCCGCCCCGGAAGGTGAAGCGCGTGGCGAAGCCGAAGCCCACGGCGCCGGCACGCACGAAGGCCCCGGCCTCCGCGGCGAAGGAGCCGAAGCGGTCCGCGGCGCCCGTGGCGAACGGGCGGAGCTGAGCCGCGACGCGGGATGGCGCCCGCGTCCAGGCGCAGCTCCCGCTGGCCCCACGAGCGCGGCGGCGGCAACGGCCTACTTCGCCGCCCCCGTGGGCACAGGCAGCGGCGCGCTTTCGAGCACGCGCTGCGCGGTGCGCGTCTGGCCGAACTCCGGCACCTCGTAGGCCGTGCCCTGGGAGTCGCGCGCCGCGTGACGCTTCAGCTCCGGCGCGTCCGGCACGTAGCCCACGCGCAGGCGCAGCGCCTTCACCGCGTCGAGCGGGAGCGTCTCCGACGGCCCGGTGTCATACGGCGACCACGCCGTCAGCGGCAGCGGCAGCACCACGCGCCGGCGCACCGTCTGCCCCGCATCCACGCGGTGCACGGCGGGCACCTCCGGCGCCTCCACGAGCAGGTTCTCCGGCAAGGGCAGGAGCATCCGCGACACCACCACCTCGCCGCCTCCCCCCAGCGCCACGTAGGCCTTCTCTGGCGCGAGCTGGCGCTGGCCGGAGGGGCTCTCGTCGTACAGGCCCTCCACGAGCCAGAGCGCTCGCGCGCCGCGGTTGTGCACCTCGTAGGAGAGCACCAGCGCCTCCGCGGTGCGCTCCACCGGCTTCACCTTCAGCTCCACGTCCGCCTCAGCCACGCGTGTCCTCCCGCTCTCCACGGGGCCCGCGGCCGCTCGGACACAGCCGAGCAGCAACGCGGCGCCCAGGCCCCATCCTATCCACCCGGGTGCGCGCATGCGTCACCTTCGCCAAAGGCTCAGTAGCGCGGACGGGTCGGCAGGTTCAGCTCGTCGCGGAGGTCGTTCTCCGTGGAGCGGTCCGCCTCGATGCGGGGCGTGCTCGGGTCGCCGTCATGGTCATACGGCAGGCCCACCGTGGACTGCTCCACGTTGATGACGCCATCCGTCGAGCCAGGCGGCAGCGTGCCCGTGACGAAGTCCGAGGCGTGAATCAGCTCGTGGAAGAGGCCCACCACGGGCGGCCGGTTCATCCACTCCTCGCCGCCAATCGAGATGCGGGAGGGGTTGTAGTTCACCTGGGAGTCGGTGCCGGGGCCCGGCGTCCCATCCGCGCTCATGTAGCCATCGTTGAAGTTCGTGGCGCCGGCCGTGTTGCCGCGGTTCGTCTCGCGGATGGTCGTCGAGCGGCCGCTGCCGTCCAGCCGGGCCAGCAGCGCCTGCCCCTCCGGCAGCGAGCGCAGCGCGTCCAGGTCCGACTGCGTGCGCGCCGTGAAGTCCGCGCTGCCCGTCACCGACACGGAGCTGCCCAGCGTGTCCGCGCCGGACATGTCCACCACCTGCCGCGTGTCACCGGCCTCCAGGTTTCGCACGTCGTCGTCGTCCTGGACGTAGAGCTTGTCGTCGCCCGCGCCGCCGCGGACGGTGTCCTGGCCCAGGCCACCGGCAACCGCGTCATTGCCACGGCCGCCCACCAGCGCGTCGTCCCCACGGCCGCCGAGGACCTGGTCATCGCCGTCGCCACCCGACACGAAGTCATTGCCCGCGCCGCCGTCCAGGTAGTCACGCCCCGCGCCGCCGGACATGCGGTCCTCGCCGTCCAGGCCGTACATCACGTCCCGGCCCGCGCCGCCGTACATCCGGTCATCCCCCGCGCCGCCATCCAGGTAGTCGTCGCCGTCCGCGCCGCGCAGCGCGTCGTTGCCCGCGCCGCCCCGGATGATGTCGGAGCCCGCGCCGCCGTCCAGCCTGTCATTGCCCGCGCCGCCCACCAGCGTGTCGTCGCCCGCGCCGCCTTCGATGCGGACGTCCTGGGTGACGCTGGCATCCACGGTGATGGTGTCGTTGCCGTCACCGCCTCGGATGATGGCCGTCCGTGCCTGCTCCGCGGTGAGCGTCACCGTGTTGCCGCCCGAGCGCACCTGGAGCCCGCCGTCCGCCGTCTGGGAGACGGTGGCCGTGTCGTTGCCGCTGGAGAGGTCCACCACGGTGCGCCCCGCCGCGTCGGTGGACACCGTGGGCGCCGCCGCCCGAGTCGTCGGGGGAAGCGTGCTCGAAGCCAGGGCTTCCGGCCGCTGCCCCGCGCTCTCGATGAAGCCGCCCACCTCCGACAGCACCGGCTTGCGCTGGGGGGCCGCCCCGCGCGGCGCGGCGTCGAAGCCGTCACGAAAGCGCCCGGCGACCGCGTCCTTCACGGCGTTGCCCGAAGGCGCCGGCCTGGCCTCGGCGGGGGCCTTCTGCGCCACCTTGGGCTCCACCGTCCGGCTCTGGGAGGACGACGAGGGACGGGAACCGGCGCTTCCAATCGAGGACATGACGCTGCTCCAGGGGGAATGGAGGGCTGCGGGGCCCTGGGATGGGCCTCTCGAAGGTTATCGCACGTTCACTTCCTGAAGTTTCTTCAGGACAGCGCGCGGGCCGCCGCCGGGTCCAGCCACACCTCGACGTCCGGGTGGAGCTGGAGGAACGACGCGGGGCACCGGGAGGACACGGGGCCCTCCGCCATGCCACGCACCGCCTCCGCCTTGGCCTCGCCGAAGGCCAGCAGCAGCGCCTGCCGTGCCTGGGCGATGCTGGCCATGCCCAACGTGAGCGCCTCCATGGGCACACGCGACGGGTCCTCCCCGAAGAGCATGAGGTTGGCCTCGCGCGTCTGGCGGCTCAGCCGCGTCCGGTGACACCGCGCGCGCAGCCCGTCCGCCGGCTCGTTGAAGGCCAGGTGCCCGTTCGAACCGAGCCCCAGCAGCACCAGGTCCAGCCCGCCCGCTTCGGCCAGCCGGGCCTCGTAGCGCGCGCACTCCGCCTCCGCGTCCTCCACGGCGCCGTCCAGGAAGTGGATGTGCGCGGGCGACAGGTTGACGTGCTGGAAGAGGTGCCGCTCCATGTAGGCGCGGAAGCTGCCCGCGTCGTCCGTTGACACACCCAGAAACTCATCCAGATTGAAGGTGCGGACCTGGGTCCAGTCCGGACCGTCGCGTGTGAACAATTCCACCAGCTCCCGGTACACGTTGAGCGGCGTGCGCCCCGTGGGGAGCCCCAGCACCAGGGAGGGGCGTGCCTCCACCGCTCGGGCGATTCGCCGGGCACACGCGGCGGCGGCCTCCCGCTCGGAATCAAAGACGCGGATGTGCATGGACCTGAAACATAGGCATGCGCCGGGTGCGCTTCCAGGCCGCGTGAAACATGACAGAGTCGGGGACATGGACCCCTTTGTCAGTCTCGACGCGACGGCACAGGCGGAGCTCGTCCGGCGCCGGGAGGCCACGCCGCTCGAGCTCGTGGATGCGGCCATTGCCCGCATCGAGCGCCACAACCCGACACTCAACGCGGTCGTCCAGACGCAGTTCGACCAGGCGCGCGAGCGTGCCCGGGGGACCCTGCCCCCGGGGCCCTTCACCGGCGTCCCCTTCCTGCTCCAGGACCTGCTCACGGCCCAGGAGGGGCACCCGCTCACCCACGGCTCGCGCTTCGGGAAGGGCCACGTTCCGGACCAGGACAGTGAGCTGGTGAAGCGCCACCGGCGCAGCGGCCTGGTCGTGCTGGGCAAGACGAACACGCCGGAGATGGGCCTGCTGCCCACCACGGAGGGCGAGTTGCACGGGCCCTGCCTCAACCCCTGGGACACCTCGCGCGCTCCGGGCGGGGCCAGCGGCGGCGCGGCGGCGGCGGTGGCCAGCGGCATGGTGCCCTTCGCCCACGCGACGGACAGCGGCGGCTCCATCCGCATCCCCGCCGCCGCCTGCGGCCTCTTCGGCCTCAAGCCCACCCGAGGCCGCAACCCCCTTGGCGGCGACATCGCGGACGCCTATCACTGGCTCGTCACCGAGCACGCCCTCACCCGCTCCGTGCGAGACAGCGCGGCGCTGCTCGACGTCACCTGCGGCGCGGACGCCGGGACGCCGTACCAGGCCCCGGCCAAGGCCCGCCCCTATACCCAGGAGGTCAACACGCCCCCGGGCCGCCTGCGCATCCGCGTGGCCGTGCGCAACGCCATGGGCGCCGCCATCCACCCGGAGTGCCTGGCCGCCATCCACGCCGCGGCCCGGCTGCTGGAGGACCTGGGCCACATCGTGGACGAGGGCAGCCTGGAAGTGCCCGGCGATGACGCGGTGGGCCAACACTTCATCACCGTGTGGACCGCGGGCGTCGTCTTCGGCATCGACGCGCTGGCCGAGCGGCTGGGACGCAGCCCGGAGGCTGCGCACTTCGAGCCCTTCACCTGGGCGCTCTACCAATACGGCCTGGACCAGGGCCTGTCCGCCTATCTGCGCGCCAGCGCGGAGCTGCAGCGCCACAGCCGCGCCGCGCTCCGTCACTTCGACGACGTGGACGTCTGGCTGATGCCCACCCTCAACGAGCTCCCGCCGCCGCTGGGCAGCTTCGCCTCGCCACCGGGTGAGCCCCTGGCGCCGCTGCTCCGCGCGGCCGCCTTCGCGTCCTACTGCCCGCTGGCCAACACCGCGGGGCTGCCCGCCATGAGCGTGCCACTCCACTGGAGCGCGGACGGCCTGCCCGTGGGCGTTCAGTTCATGGGGCGCTTCGGAGATGAAGCCACCTTGTTCCGGCTCGCGGCCCAGCTGGAGGCGGCCCGCCCCTGGGCCCGGCGGAATCCCCCGGTGTTCGGATAGACGGCTGGAAGGTCCCCGGGTGAGCGCTCGGGCAAACTTGGACATCGCGTCTGGCGCCGGGCGCGATAGAACGTTTCCATGAAAGTCGCCGTGCTCACCGGCGGGGGCGACTGCCCCGGCCTGAACGCCGTCATCCGCGCCGTCGTCCGCCGCGCCAACGCCCACGGCTTCGAGATGATGGGCCTCCGCGATGGTTGGAAGGGGTTGTTGGAGGACAGCCACTTCCGCCTCACGCGTGAAACCACGTCCGGCATCCTCCACCGGGGCGGCACCATCCTCGGCACCTCGCGCGTCAACCCGTTCAAGGTCGAAAACGGGCTGGAGCGCGTCAAGCGCGCCATTGAACGCAACGGCATCCACGCCGTCATCGCCATTGGCGGTGAAGGCACGCTGTCGGCCGCCACGCGCATGTCGCAGGAAGGGCTGCGCATCGTCGGTGTGCCCAAGACCATCGACAACGACATCAACGCCACGGACTTCACCTTCGGCTTCGACACGGCCGTCTCCATCGCCACCGAGGCCATTGACCGGCTGCACTCCACCGCGGAGTCGCACAAGCGCGTCATCGTCTGCGAGGTGATGGGCCGTCACGTGGGCTGGATTGCCACCTACGCGGGCATCGCCGGCGGCGCGGACGTCATCCTGGTGCCGGAGATTCCCGCCGACCTGCCGAAGGTGGCCGAGCACATCCAGCGCCGCCACGCGGGCGGGCGCACCTTCTCCATCGTCGTGGTGGCGGAGGGCACGCGCATCAAGCTGTCCGCGGACCAGCAGGAGCAGCTCGTCACCAGCGGCTCGCTGGACGAGGCAGGCAGGCCGCGGCTGGGCGGCGTGGGCACCATCCTGGCGCAGGAAATCGAGCGGCGCACCGGCTTCGAGACGCGCGTGTCCGTGCTGGGCCACATCCAGCGCGGCGGCGCGCCCACCCCGCATGACCGCGTGCTCGCCACCCGCTACGGCGTCCACGCCTGCGACATGGTGGCCCGCGGCGAGTTCGGGAAGATGGCCGCGCTGCGAGGCAACGACATCATCAGCGTGGACCTGGCCGACGCCACCCGCGAGCTCAAGCGCGTCCCACAGGAGTTCTTCGAGGTCGCCCAGGTCTTCTTCGGCTGACGCGACGCGGCATCGCGGGACGCGGATGAAGCAGGGGTCCGCGCTCCGCTAGCATCAGCCCTTCCTCACGCCGTCCACAAGGAAGGGTGCCGATGCTGCCAGGCCGCATGATGGATTTCCCGCTCACGCTGAGCCACCTGCTGGAGCGCGCTCGGACGTTCTACCCGCGCTCGGAAATCGTCAGCCGCAACCCGGACAAGTCGCTGCACCGCTACACGTACGCGGACTTTCACGCGCGCACGTGCCGGCTGGCCAACGCGCTGACGCGGCTGGGCGTGAAGGCGGGGGACCGGGTGGCCACGTTGAGCTGGAACCACTACCGGCACCTGGAGGTGTACTACGGCGTGCCGTGCATGGGCGCGGTGGTGCACACGCTCAACCTGCGCCTGCACCCCAACGACCTGGGCTACATCGCGCGGCACGCGGAGGACTCCGTGGTGGTGGTGGACCGCTCGCTGCTGCCGTTGTTCGAGAAGTTCAAGGACGCGGTGCCTGGCATCCGCCACGTCATCGTGGTGCCGGACGCGGGCCCCGCGCCGGAGGGGACGCTGGACTACGAAGCGCTGCTGGCCGCCGAGTCCCCGGACTTCGACTTCCCGCTGCTCGATGAGAACTCCGCGTCGATGCTCTGCTACACGTCAGGCACCACGGGCAATCCGAAGGGCGTGCTCTACAGCCACCGCTCCACCGTGCTGCACGCCCTGGCGTGTTGCATGACGGACGTGACGGGCATGCGCGAGGCGGACGCGGTGATGCCGGTGGTGCCCATGTTCCACGCCGCCGCGTGGGGGCTGGCCTTCGACGCCGTGCTCACCGGCGCGAAGCTGGTGTTCCCGGGACCGCACCTGGACCCGGCCTCCCTGCTGGACTTGATGGCGGCGGAGAAGGTCACCATGGCGGGCGGCGTGCCCACCATCTGGATTGGCATCCTGGCGCTGCTGGACCAGTCGCCGAACAAGTGGGACCTGAGCAGCATGCGGTCCATGCTGATTGGTGGCTCGGCGGCGCCTCCGTCGCTGATTGAGGGCTTCCAGCAGCGGCACGGCCTGGAAGTGGTCCACGTGTGGGGCATGACGGAGATGAGCCCCGTCGGAACGATGGCGAAGCTCAAGGGGCCGCTGCGGCAGGCGACGCATGAGGTGAAGTCCTCGGCGCGGGCGTCTCAGGGGTTCGCGCTGCCCTTCGTGGAGACGCGCGTCGCCAGCGACGACGGCACGCTGCTGCCCTGGGATGGGGAGACGATGGGCGAGCTGGAAGTGCGTGGGCCCTGGGTCGCGTCGTCCTACTTCAGCGACGAGGGCGAGGACCGCTTCACGAAGGACGGCTGGTTCAAGACGGGCGACGTGGTGACCATCGACGCGCAGGGCTACGTGCGCATCTGCGACCGGAGCAAGGACGTCATCAAGTCGGGAGGGGAGTGGATTTCCTCCGTCGCGCTGGAGAACGCGCTGATGGCGCACCCGGCGGTGCTGGAGGCGGCCGTCTTCGCCGGGAAGCACCCGAAGTGGGATGAGCGCCCGCTGGCCGCGGTGGCACTGAAGGAAGGACTGCACGTCACGAAGGAGGAGCTGACCGCGCACCTGGCGGGCCATTTCGCGAAGATGTGGCTGCCGGATGACTATGTCTTCGTCCCGCAGGTGCCACGCACGTCCACCGGCAAGTTCCTCAAGACGAAGCTGCGTGAGGACTACGGCGACCACCTGCTCAAGAACCTGAAGCCGGACGCGGCGACGTAGGCCGCGCCGAAGCCGCCTCGCGCATCTGCGGAGCAAGCGCCTGCCTGGGTGCTAGTTGCCACCCAGGCAGATGCCGTCGCAGGTGACCTCCACCTGCCCGTCCGGACGCAGGAAGCGATCCACCTGTTCGCGTCCGTCATCGTCCCGGCGCACGCCCTCGTGAACGGGATTGTCGGCGGCCGGCAGGTCCGCGAACGTTCCAGGCAGCGGCGGCCCCCGACAGACGGTGGACACTCCACGGGGGAAGGACGCAGTCCGGCGCCAACTTCGCGCAACGCGGTTTAAGGTGCGGGCACCATGCCGTCCGTCAAGCAACTGCGCCCGTTCGCCCTGGCAACCCTGGAGGCCTTCCTCGAAGCATCCGGCCGCGTCGTGCTGGTCCAACAGCCTCCCGAGCCCGTCTTCCAACAGGTGGCCATGCGGCTCGGCGAGGCACGCACCGTGGGCATGGCCCACCGGACACGGCTCGTGGACCGGCTGCTCGTCATGCTGCGCGGGTTCGATACCCTGGAGGTCCACTTCCTCCGGCCGGAGGCGGAGGGACAGGCGTTCACGGTGGGGCGCATCGAAGGCTGCTCCCTGGTGGTGCCCGACCCGTCCGTGTCCAAGCACCACGCGACGCTGAGGTGGCACGCCCAGGCAGGTGACTGCTCGGTGCGTGACGGGGGCTCCATGAATGGCACCTGGGTCAACGCGTCCTCGCTGGGGCCGGACCAGGAGCCGATGCTCAACGACGGCGATGCCCTGGCCTTCGGCGATGCCCAGTTCCTCTACCTGCGCACCGAGACGCTCCACGCCCACCTGCGGATGGCCAGCCCCGGCCGGGACTGAGCGCTGAGGAATGGGACACCCACTCCAAGCGTAGAGGGGCCATCCAGGGGACGGCCCGGCAGCGGGCCCCTCCACCGCCTGATTCCCCACACGCCCGCCAGATGACTGCCCTGCCCCTGTCCCTCAGCCACTTCCTGCGGCGCATGTCGCCCTCCCCGGCTATGACTGCCCCCCTCCACGCCAAGGGAGCACCGTAAATGGGCAGGCTGCTGTTCCTCCTCGTCTTCAACGTCGGCGCCTGGGCCGTGCTCCGGTCCCTGTGGCCCGGCCTGCTCCGGAAGTGGCGCCTGGGCGTCTTCGCGCTGGGGACCTTCCTGTCCCTGGCGGCGTGGCTCTACTCCGCGGTGGCCGGACGGCACGCGCAGCTCCCCGTGGGGGATGCGGCCCTGCGCGTCTTCTCCGTGGGCTGGTCCGTCGCCATCATCATGATGGTCCTCATCGGCGCGCCCTTCCTCCTGCTGCGCAGGTGGCTGGACCGCCCCGCCCGCCAGGAGCCTCCCCGCACCGCGCCCCAGGCCAACCCCGCCCCACCGGTGAACCTGGCGCGCCGCAACCTGCTGACGAACGCTGGCCGCGCGGTGCCGCTGCTGGCGGCCGGGACGAGCTCGGTGGGGCTCGCCAATGGCTACACGCAGTTCTCCGTCCGCGAAGTCGACATCCACCTCCCCGGCCTGCCCCCGGCGATGGACGGGTTCCGCATCGGGCAGATTACGGACGTCCACGTCGGCACCTTCATCGACACCCAGTACCTGCAGAGCGCCGTGCGGGCGATGAACGACGCCAAGGTGGACCTCCAGGTGATGACGGGGGACCTCATCGACGACCTGGACCAGCTCGACGGCACCATGGCGGCGCTTTCGGAGTGCGCGGCCCGCCACGGCATGCTCGCCATCCTGGGCAACCACGAGCACTGGCGCGGCCTGGGGGCCATCCGCCAGGCCTACGCCGACGTGGAGGCGCGCGGCGGCCCCGTGCGCCTGCTGGTGGACGCGTCCCACGCCTTCGAGCACGCCGGCCAGCGCGTGCGCGTGGTGGGCGTGGACTACCCGATGTCCGGCCGCAGTCACCGCGTGAAGGCGGAGCGCATGCAGCAGTCCGCGGAGGCCAGCTTCCGGGACGTGGCGCCCGAAGAGGTGGTGCTGTGCCTGACGCACCACCCGGACTTCTTCCCGCTCGCGGCCGAGCGCGGCGCCCGGCTGACGCTGGCCGGCCACACCCACGGCGGACAGGTGGCCTTCCTGGGCGTCCCGGCCTTCTGGTTCGCATTCAAGTACATGCTGGGCCGCTACCGCCACGGCGACCACCAGCTCTACGTGTCCGGCGGAACGGGGCACTGGCTGCCCTTCCGCATCGGCGTGCCGACGGAGGTGACGGTCCTCACCCTTCGCGCGACGGGGGCGTCGGCTGCTGGCCGTACGTCTTGAACTTCTCCAGGACGCGCGCCATCTCCGCGCCGTCCAGCAGCACCGGCTCACCCACCTGGAGCGCCCGCCAGTACATGGCGGCCAGCGTCTCCACCTCCACGGCCAGCTTGAAGGCCGCCGGGAGGTCCCTGCCCAGGGCCACCATGCCGTGGTTCGCCATCAGGCAGGCCTTGCGGCCCTCCAGCGCGCCCAGCACGTGGGCCGCGAGCTCCGCGGTGCCGAACGTGGCGTAGGGCGCGCAGCGCACGTCCGTGCCGCCCGCCGCGGACACCATGTAGTGGAAGGCGGGAATGTCCCGGTGCAGGCACGCCAGCGTGGTGCAGAACATCGAGTGCGCATGCAGCACCGCGCCCACCTCCGGCCGCGCGGCCAGGATGTCCAAGTGGAGCTGCCACTCCGACGACGGACTCCGGCGGCCCTCATGGCTGCCATCGAAGCGCATCAGGACCAGGTCCTCCGGCACCAGCGCGTCGTAGTCCATGCCGGTGGGCGTCAGCAGGAAGCCGTCCTCCACGCGCACGCTCAGGTTGCCGGAGGTGCCCTGGTTGAGCGCGGACGCATTCATCCGCCGCGCGGTGGCAATCATCGACTCGCGCAGGCCGAGGTGCTCGCGCGCGCCGCTCATTCCGCCCCCCCGCGCCGCTCCGGGAAGAGCGACAGCAGCCCTTCGTGCGAAGCCGGGCACACGCCGCGCTCGGTGATGAGCGCCGTCACCAGCCTCGCGGGCGTCACGTCGAAGGCGTAGTTGGCGGCGGGGCTCCCCTCGGGGGTAATCCGCACCGTGGCCACCTCGCCCGACGCCAGCCGTCCGGTGACGTCGCTCAGCTCCGTGCCGTCGCGCTGCTCAATTGGAATCTCACGCACCCCGTCCCGCAGCGTCCAGTCGAGGGTGGGCGAGGGCAGCGCCACGTAGAAGGGCACGCCGTTGTCCTTCGCCGCCAGCGCCTTGAGGTAGGTGCCAATCTTGTTCGCCACGTCCCCCTGGGCCGTGGTGCGGTCCGTGCCGACGATGCACAGGTCCACCTGTCCGTGCTGCATCAGGTGGCCCCCCACGTTGTCCGCGATGACGGTGTGCGGGACGCCGTGCTGCCCCAGCTCCCAGGCCGTGAGCTGCGCGCCCTGGTTGCGCGGGCGCGTCTCGTCCACCCAGACATGCACGGGGATGCCCGCGTCGTGCGCCTGGTAGATGGGCGAGAGCGCGGTGCCGAAGTCCACCGTGGCCAGCCAGCCGGCGTTGCAGTGCGTGAGCACCTCCAGCCGGCCCTGGCGGCCCTTGCGCGCCCAGGCCGCCTCCAGGAGCTTCAGGCCATGCGCACCGATGGCGCGGTTGATGGCCACGTCCTCGTCGCTGATGGCCTCGGCGCGGCGAAGCGCGGAAGCCACTCGCTCAGCGGGAGGCAGCGGCGCCAGGCGCCGGCGCATGTCGTCCAGGGCCCAGTGCAGGTTCACGGCCGTGGGCCGCGTGCCCCGCAGCACCGCGAGCGCGTGCTCCAGCGCGCCGTCCGAGGCATCCACGCGCAAAGCCAGCCAGACACCATAGGCCGCGGTGGCACCGATGAGGGGCGCGCCGCGCACCTGCATGCTCCGGATGGCATGGGCGGCTTCATCCAACGTCGTCAGCCGCACGGTGATGAGCGTATGTGGCAGCCGCGTCTGGTCAATGGCCTCCGCCGCCTGTGCGTCCGGCGCCAGCCAGATGGAGCGCATCGGCTTGCCATGGACCTTCATCGGCGCAGCACCCGGCCCGCCACCGCGGACAGCTTCTCCACCATGCCAGCGTCCCAGGCCGGGGGCGCGGTGATGATGGCGTGGTCCAGCGCCTTGTGGCAGCCCTGGGCACAGGGGCCGGTGTGCGCCCCGAGCAGCGGCACCACGTTCTTCACCAGCCCCTTCGCCTTGCCCGCGTTGCCCAGCAGCACGGAGACGACCTGGTCCACCGTGACGGCGTCATGGTCCGGATGCCAGCAGTCGAAGTCGGTGACCATGGCCACCGTCGCGTAACAGAGCTCCGCCTCCCTCGCGAGCTTGGCCTCCGGCATGTTCGTCATGCCAATGACGTCACAGCCCCAGCTCCGGTACAGGTGGCTCTCCGCGATGGAGGAGAACTGCGGCCCCTCCATGGCCAGGTACGTGCCGCCCCGGCGCGCGACGACGCCCAGGCCCTCGCACGCGGAAATCACCGCGTCCCCCAGCCGCGAGCACACCGGCTTCGCCATGGAGACGTGCGCCACCAGCCCCGTGCCGAAGAAGCTCTTGTCCCGGGCGAAGGTCCGGTCGATGAACTGGTCCACGACGACGAAGGTGCCCGGTGGGTATTCCTCGCGCAGGCCCCCCACGGCGGACAGCGACAGCAGGTCCGTCACCCCGCTGCGCTTGAGCGCGTCGATGTTCGCGCGGAAGTTGATGTCCGTCGGCGCCAGCCGGTGGCCTCGACCGTGACGCGGAAGGAAGACGACGCGGTGCCCTCCCAGCGTGCCGAAGCACAGCGCGTCCGAAGGCTCACCGAAGGGGGACGTCACCTTCTTCCATTCGACGTCCGTCAGGCCATCGATCTGGTACAGGCCACTGCCGCCAATGATGCCGATGACGGGTGCGGTGGGGTTTGACATGCGGCGGGCTCCCGGTGGACGCCGGCACAAGGACCGCGCCGGCGGCAGGGAGCGTAGGAGTCGCGGTGGCCTTGGGCAAGCCGGAGCGCCCCTGTGCTCAATAGGGGTTGATGTAACAAACCGTGCCGCCCAGCCCGCCATCTCCGTTCGGGCAGTCGGAAGGACACTCCGACATCCGCTCCATGCAGCACACGCCATCACCACAGACGGGAGCATCCCGCCAGGACAGGGAGTCGGTCCGGGTGGCAGCTTCCTCCGAGAGCGCGTCGTCTTCGCCAGTCTCCGGGACGGGCCCGCAGGCCAACAGGAGCGAGGCACTCAACGACACCACCACGGACATGACGTTTCGCATGGGAATTTCCTTGCAGTCGAGGAGGAGCTGAAGCGCGCACCAGTCTTCCACCCGGCTCCCAATGAAGCCAGACACCCACGATTCGCTGTCCGGTCGGAGACAATGACAAACAGCGTCAAGCCCAGCGAACTCCGCCGTTCATGGTTCTCCCAGCGCGAATGACGCCATCCGATGTCTGTAAACCTTTCCAGCGTCTTCGAGGACATCGTTGTGCCCCGCCCCGGCCACCGTCTCCACCACGGCCTGGGGGAAGAGCGTGCCCAGCCGGCGCCCCATGTCCACGGGGATGAGGGTGTCCTCCTCGCCGTGGATGATGAGCACGGGGAGCTTCAAGGCGGCGGCCTTGGACGCGGTGTCATACCGGTCCCGGGCCAGCAGGCGGACGGGCAGGAAGGGAAAGGCCGTGGCCCCGAGGTCCGGGATGGACGTGTACGGACTCACGAGCATGACCCGGGCGCCGCGCCCCCGCCGCGCCATCTCCACCGCCACGCCCGTCCCCAGGCTGCGGCCACTGAGCACCGTCTGCTGCGCCGTGACGCCCTTCGCGCGCAGCCACGCGAGCGCCGCGTCCGCCGCGGCGTAGATACCCTCCTCGGTGGGGCGCCCCGGCGACGCGCCATAGCCCGGGTACTCGACGGTGAGGAAGCCCAGCCCCCTCGCTCGCATCAAGCGGCCCAGGCCCAGTTGCGTCAGCACCTGCTCCCCGTTGCCATGGAAGTGCACCACCGTGGGCGCGCCCGGAGGCGCCGGCAGGTGGAACAGGTCCACGTACAAGCCTCCCTCCAGCGGCAGGCGGCTGAAGCCGTCGCCTTCTGCCAGCGGCGGCGTGCCCTTGGGGGCCGGGTAGAGCAGGGAGCGCTGCAGCGCGAACATCGCCACACACAACACGAGGTAGCTTGAACCGAGGGTGGCCAGGAGGAGGATGAGCATGCGGCGCAGCCGGGGCATTGACCCAGTGTGCCGCAGTTCGCGACGCAGCGCGACAGCGGATGGCGTCACGCTCGCAGTGGGCAATACCAGTCATCCCCACCGCAGCCGACCAGGCCCCCTGGCGCTCGGCCCGGCGGTAATGCCACGATAGCGATTGAAGGCGCTATCACAGACAGACCACAGGACGACTCGGACGCCCCAGGCCGCCGCCTGGATGGGAGAAGGCGTGACGTCTCATTGGGTGCTGGGCCATGCCCTGGAGGAGCGGCTGCCATCGCTCAGGCTGTGCGGCACTCCGGACGCGGTGGACGCGGCACGCGCGCAGCGCAGACTGGAGCGCTGGCGCAAACAAGAGCCCCTTACGCGGGACTCGCTCTGGGCCCAGCGCCTGCGCGCCTCGGGGCTGGCGGAAGCGGAGCTGTACACCCTCCTGGGAGAACCCGCGGAGGCGCTGCAGGCACGCATGGAAGCGCCGCCACCGTGGCAACGTGCCATCGAGCAGGCTTACACGTCGGAGAAATCGCCACCCTTCTCCTGGCCGGAGCCCGCGCCACCGGGCGCGGCCCTGCTCTGCCTGGTCGAGCCACTCGTCCACGAAGCGCACGCACGGCTCGTCTCCGCCCTGGGCACCTGCCTGCGGGACTCGCCCGGAGCACCGTTCGAGCCGGAGCACACGGCTCGCCTGTTGCTCGCGCCGCTTCCACGGACGTTGATGCCCTTGCTGGGACGGACGCTCGCGGTGGAGCTGCGCATCGCCCAGCTCGAAGGACGGCTCCAGGGAGACACGCCCGAAGCACGCTTCCAGGACTTCGCCCAGCAGCTCCGGCGACGCGACGTGGCGCTCGACATCCTCCGCCGCTACCCGGTGCTCGCGCGGCAAGCCGTGGAGTCCATCACCGCGTGGGAAGCCACGGGCGTGGAGCTGATGCAGCGACTGGCCCGGGACGCCGCCGCGCTGTGGCACCGCTTCCACGGCGGTGCTCCTCCCGGTCCGTTGGTGGAGGCCCAGGGCGGGCTGTCAGACCCGCACCGAGGTGGGCGCACCGTCTTCCTGCTCCGCTTCGCCTCGGGGCTGCGGCTCGTCTACAAGCCGCGCCCGCTCACGGCGGAGGCCACCTTCCAGCACCTCGTCTCCTGGCTGAACGCGCGCGGCCTCACGCCTGCGCTGCGCATGGTGGAGGTCCTCTGCTCGGATGGCTATGGGTGGATGGAGTATGTGGAGGCCGCGCCCTGCCAGTCGGCAGAGGAGGTACGGCGCTTCCATCTGCGGCAGGGCGCGCTCGTCGCGCTGCTCTACGCGCTGGACGTCACCGACATCCATTACGAGAACCTCATCGCGGCGGGCGAGCACCCCGTCCTGGTGGACCTGGAGACGCTCTTCCATCCACACACGCTCGCGGCCTCCATGCGGGACGTGGAGATGCACCCCGGCGCGGTGCTGAACGGCACGGTGCTCAAGAGCGGGCTGCTGCCCCAACCTGCCTGGCGCGCGAAGGACGGCACGGAGGTGGACTTCAGCGCCCTGGGTGCCAACGAGGGACAGCTCACGCCACTGGGCTACCTGGTGGCGACGGCGCACGGCACGGACCAGCTCCGCTTCGAGCGGCGGCGGATGGAGATTCCAGGCGCGGCGAACCGTCCTCGAATGGAGGGACAGGACGTCTCCGTGGCGGTGCAGGCGGACGCGCTCGCGCAGGGGTTCTCCTCCATGTACCGGCTGCTCGCCGAGCACCGGGAGGCGCTGCTCGCCCCTGGAGGACCGCTCGCGGCTTTCGAGCACGCGCCCGTGCGGGTGCTCTTTCGTGGCACGGCCAGCTACGACGCCCTGCTGCACGAGAGCATGCATCCCCATGCGCTGGGGGATGCGCTGGACCGGCAGCGCTTCTTCGACCACCTCTGGCTGGCCGTGAAGGAGCGCCCATACCTGGCGGCCCTCATCCCCTTCGAGCAGGAGGAACTGCAGCGCGGCGACATCCCCCGCTTCACCGCCCTGCCCGGCTCGAAGGACCTGTGGTCGGGCACGGGCCGCCGGCTGCCCGACTTCTTCGACGACTCAGGACTGGAGCGGGCGCGACGACGCCTTGTGGGGCTGTCACCGGAGGACCACGAGCGGCAGCTCGCCTTGCTGCGAAGCGCGCTCGACCGGGCCCGGATGGCGGCGAGCCCGGGCACGCGCCCCCGCTATCCGTTCCGCGACACGCCCGAACCCGCGCATCCCGACGCACTGTTGGCGGCGGCACGACGCGTGGGAGAGCAACTGGCGGTCCTGTCGTTCTCGGGCGCGGGGCATTCCCACTGGCTGTCGCTCGAGATGTCCGACGCGAAGGAGTGGCGGCTCGTCCAGGTGGGGACGGACTTCTACCAGGGGCTCTCAGGCATCGCGCTGGTGCTGGCGCAGCTCGGTGCCCTGACGGAGGAAGCGCGCTTCACGCAGGCGGCCCGGGGCGCCCTGCGTCACCTGACGTGGCGTCTGGAGACCGCGCCAGCGCAGGTCCGCGGAGTGGGCATCCTCAATGGCTGGGGCGGCATCCTCTACGCGCTGACGCACCTGGGGGCGCTGTGGGGGGAGCGCGCGCTGTTCGAGACCGCCGAGTCCTTCGTTGATGTCATTGCCCCTCTCGTGGAACAGGACGAGCACCTGGACCTGGGGGGTGGCTGCGCGGGCGCCCTGTTCGGACTGCTGACGCTCGTGGGGCAGCATCCATCCGAGCGTGCGTCACGGCTCGCGCGCGTCTGTGGGGAGCAGCTGCTCCTGACGGCCACGCCCCAATCCCAGGGCCTGGGCTGGCTTTCACCCGCGACCGGCGGACTGGCGCTGTGCGGACTGGCACATGGCGCAGCGGGCATCGCGCTGGCGCTGCTGCGGCTGGCCTCCGCCACGGGAGAGCCCCGCTTCCACACCGCGGCGATGGAGGCACTGGCGTATGAGCGTGGCAGGTTCTCGCCCGAGGCCGGCGACTGGCCCGACCTGCGCGCCGACGCAGGCCTGCACGGCGGTGATGGACCTGCCTTCATGTGTGGCTGGTGCAACGGCGCACCCGGCATCGGGTTGGCGCGCATCTCCGGACTGCCCATGCTCGATGACCACCGGGTGCGTGAGGAAATCGCAGCGGCGGTCCGGGCCACGCTCACCGGGGGCCTCGGCTACAACCATGGCCTGTGTCATGGCGACCTGGGCAACGTGCTCTTCCTGCTGGAGGCCTCGCGCGCGCTGCACGATGACACGCTGCTGCGGCGCACCTACCAGCTCGCGGGCGGCATCCTCCAGGGCATCGAGTCACACGGCTATCTGCATGGCCTGCCCGACAGCATCGAGACACCGGGACTGATGGTGGGGCTCGCGGGCATCGCCCACGGATTGTTGCGGCTCGCGGCGCCGGAGCGAGTGGCGGACCTGCTCTCCCTGGCGCCTCCCGTCTCGTGACGCAGCTTCGTTCCCGACGAACTCCGGCACCGCGAGGGTTGGCGGTCCGTAGGCAGTCCCCCAACAACCCAAGAGGAGCAGCACCATGAGCCACAGCGACAAGAACCACATCCTCCGCGCCTGGCGTGACGCCGACTACTACGACAGCCTCTCCGACGCGGAGCGCGCCGCGCTTCCGGCCAGCCCCGCGTCCGTCATGGAGCTGGAGGATGCGACGCTGGCGTTCATCACCGGCGGCGATGCCGAGGCCACCTGCCCCGCCACCCCCACGCCCAACGAGCTCACCTGCCTCTATACGGCCTGCGGGATGTCTGCCTGCTGCCGCTGAGCGACGGGACATGAGCTGACGCGGAAGGGCCGTGGCGGCTCAACGTGAATGCGGACGTGTTCGGGCGGGGGAGCGGCGGCGGAAGGCCGCTCCCCTGTCTGTCCCGGACGGAGGTGATGTGACGCGCCGACAGATGAGCGCAGCGCCTATCCGAACAGGCCCAACCCCGGGGGCGACATGAAGCCAGGAAATACCTTCTGGAGCGCCACACCGGGCCGACAGGCGCGCAGGACTTCCGCCAATGGCGCGCGCACGTCCGTCCAGGCGGGCACATCGCGCCCGTCCTGCAAGCGCTCCGCCTCCAGCGACTCAAAGCGCCCGTACACCTTGCCGCCCCTCACGCCGCCTCCCAGCACCAGCATCGCGCTGCCCACGCCGTGGTCCGTGCCACGACTGCCGTTCTCCCGCACCGTGCGGCCGAACTCCGTGAGCACCACCACCGTCACCTGCTCCAGCCGAGCCCCCAGGTCCTGCGCGAAGGCCGCGAGCGCGCCTCCGAGCTCCTGGCAGCGGTTGGCGAACGCCCCCGTCGCGGCGCCCTGAGCGGCGTGCGTGTCCCAGCCTCCCAACTCCGTCGCCGCCACCTCCAGCCCCACCTCGCCGTGGATGAGCCGCGCGATGTCGCGCAGCCGCTGTCCGAGCTGCCCCTTCGGATACTCCACCGCCGCACGCGAAGCGCGCTTCGCCAGCCGCGCCTCGTCCAACAGCGACATCGCCTCGAAAGCGTCCTGGCCCGTCGTCCGCAGCGCCTCGTCCACGGCGCCCGCGTAGAGCGCATTGAAGCCTCGGGTGGCCTCCTCACCTCTGCGCCCGCCCCTCAGCCGGAACTCCTCCAGCCGCCCCATGGCCACCGCCCCCGCGTCTCCGAACAGCGCCCGGGGCAGTGTGGGCTGCAACGCCACGGCGCGCAGCGCGACGCCCTCTTCTTCGTCCAGCGCGCGGTTGAGCCAGCCATCCGGTGTCGACTTGCGCCCCGGCGTTCCGGATTCAACGAAGTCCTGCGCGTCGAAGTGTGAGCGGACCGGCGCCGGCAATCCCACGCCGTGCAGCACCGCCAGCCGGCCATCACGCCACAGCGGCATCAACGCTTCGAGCCTGGGATGCAGGCCAAAGGGCCCTGACAACTTCAGCGCGGCGTCCGGGCCATGCGCCTTCAACGCCAGCGTGGGACGTGCCCGGTGATACGCGGCATCCTCCACCGGAGGCACCAAGGAGAGCCCGTCCGCGCCGCCACGCAGGAAGACAGTCACCAGCGTGCCTCGCGTGGAGGCGTGCTGGCTGGACGCGAGCGCCCGTCCCAGGGAGCCCGGAGCCCACGCAAGCCCCACCGCCGTCGACCCCAGGGCGCGCAGCAGATGACGACGGGTCAGCAGTGGGTTCATCGCGTCTTCGCCTCCGGTGAGCCAGGCACGGGAGCCCCCAGTTGGCAGGGCCCCCTCATTCAACACCGGGGCGGGACAGAAGTTACGGGCACGGCGCGCAAGAGCGGGACCTGCGTCTGGATGTGCCACGTTCGTTCCGCATCGCCGACGCCATCGAGCGCGCGGCGCGAACCTTGATGTCGGATGCGCGCCCGCTTCAAGACGGAGCCTGTCCATGTTCGCGAGCCTGCCTTGACAGTCCAAGAAGGCCGACAGTACATACCGCCCCATGTTGGTGCCTGGGCCTCGGCCTGGGCTTAAAAGGGAACCCGGTGTGAATCCGGGGCTGCCCCGCAGCGGTAGGTGAGAACGAACCTCGTCACACGCACTGGCTCCCTCTGGGAGCTGGGAAGCGACGAGCAGTAGGAATCCGGCTCCGGCCGGAGTGCTCACGAGCCCGAAGACCTGCCCGCATCCGCCCGTGGGAGAAATCCACGGACGGTTTCGACCTGGAGCCGCGTGGGACGGCCGGAAGGTCCGAGCAGCGCTGGAGCCTCCAGCCAGTCTTCGCGCGCACCTCGGCTTTTCCGACCCAACCCCGCTCGTGTGTCCAGTCGCCCGTGGGGGCGAAGGTCGGTCCGTGGGCTCCTCCGGGGCCTGGTGTGCGCCGACCCGCGCGCATCGTGACAACCCTTCTTCCACGCGGGAGCCCTGTCGGGCGACCTCGGTCGTCCGCGCTGCGTGGAGGACGGACGATGCGGGACGAAGGCAGGCAGGGCGTGCGCTACCCGCAAGGGAATGTGCTGCTGCGCGACCTCGCGCGCGACTTCCCCGTGGTGACCCACGGCCGGGGTGTCCACCTCTTCGACGCCACAGGCAAGCGCTACCTGGACGCCTCGGCGGGCGCGCTCGTGGCCAGCGTGGGCCACGGCAACCGCGAGGTGGTGGACCGCATCCGTGAACAACTGCTGCGCGTCGCCTACGTCAACGGCACCCACTTCACCACCGAGGTGACGGAGCAACTCGCCACCCGCCTGTGCGCGCTGGCGCCCGCGGGACTGGAGCGCGCCGCGTTCCTGGGCTCGGGCTCCGAAGCGGTGGAGGCCGCGGTGAAGTTCGCCCGGCAGCTCTGCGTGGCGCGCGGGCAGCCCCAGCGCACGAAGGTCATTGCGCGCGTGCCCGGCTACCACGGCAACACGCTCTACGCCCTCTCCCTGTCGGAGCGTCCCCACTACAAGCAGTTCTTCGGCCCCATGCTGGCGGAGGTCGTCACCACGCCCGCGCCCTACCCGTACCGCTCCGGCCTGGAAGACTACGAACGCGACGGCGCGGCGCACTACGCGCGGCTGATGGAGGAGGCGCTCCTCCGCGAGGGCCCGGACACCATCGCCGCCTTCATCGCGGAGCCGGTGATTGGCTCCTCGGCCGGAGCCTCCCCTCCGCCGCCGGACTACTTCGAGCGCGTGAGCGCGCTGTGCAGGCAGTACGGCATCCTCACCATCGCCGATGAGGTCATGTGCGGCTGCGGTCGCA
This sequence comes from Myxococcus sp. AM010, assembly GCF_013372585.1. Taxonomy (NCBI): domain Bacteria; kingdom Pseudomonadati; phylum Myxococcota; class Myxococcia; order Myxococcales; family Myxococcaceae; genus Myxococcus; species Myxococcus sp. AM010. Next base: position 27,555 of record NZ_JABXEO010000040.1, on the reverse strand, counting down.
CCGGGCGCTTCTTCGCCAGTGAGTTGTTCGACTTCACCCCGGACCTGCTGGTGCTCGGCAAGGGCATCAGCGGGGGCTACGCGCCGCTGAGCGCGGTGCTCGTGCGGCAGGCGCACCTGGAGGAGCTGCGGCAGGGCTCCGGCGGCTTCATGCACGCGCAGACCTACCTCCAGGCCCCGGCGATGACGGCGGCCGGGCTGGCGGTACTCGACTACTACGAACGGCACGGCCTGGTGGCGCACGCCGCGCGCGTGGGCGCCCACCTCCAGCGGCGCCTGCGCGAGACGCTGCGGCCCCTGCCCCATGTGGGCTCGGTGCAGGGCGTGGGCCTGATGGCGGGCGTCGAGTTCGTGGAGGACCTCGACAGCCGCCGCCCCTTCCCTCGTTCGCGCAAGGTGGTGGAGGGGCTGATGGCCGAGCTGTTCGAGCGCGGCCTCGTCCTCTGGTCCAACACCGGCCACGCGGACGGAACGAACGGGGACCTGCTGATGCTGGGCCCCCCGCTGGTCATCACCGAGGCCGAGGTCGACGCGCTGGTCGACACGCTCGCGCAGGGCATCAACCACTACTTCCGGAGGGAGCCATGAGTTTCCGCATCACCTATTCGGTGCTGGACGCCGACATGTCCACACTGCACGCGCGCTTCGACGAGGCGCTCAACACCGTGCGGGGGCGCCTGGGCGAAGCGCTGCCGTCGTGGATTGCCGGCGAGGCCTGGCGGAGCGGAGACCTCCTGGAGCGCCGCAACCCGGCGAGGCCGGACGAGTTGCTCGCCACCTTCCACCGCACGCCCGTCAGCGAGTTGGACCGGGTGGTGCGCGTGGCGCGAGTGGCCCAGCGCGGCTGGGGCGCCACGGCCTGGGAGGAGCGAGTGCGCATCCTCCGCCGGGCCGCGGACCTCATCTCCGAGCGCAGCCTGGAGCTGTCGGCGCGGATGACGTTGGAGGTGGGCAAGAGCCGGCTGGAGTCGCTGGGTGACGTGGAGGAGTCCGCGGACCTGCTGCGCTACTACGCCAGCCAACTGGAGCAGGCGGAGGGCTTCGTCCGTCCCATGGCGCGCCTGTCGCCCGACGAGGACACGCGCAGCGTCCTGCGGCCCTACGGGGTCTTCGCCGTCATCTCGCCCTTCAACTTCCCGCTGGCGCTCGCGGCGGGGATGAGCGGAGGCGCGCTCCTGGGTGGCAACACCGTCATCCTCAAGCCCAGCGAAGAGGCCCCCTGGTGCGCGGAGGGCCTGTACCAGGCGCTCGCGGACGCGGGCCTGCCCCCGGGTGTCTTCCAGGTGGTGCACGGCGAAGGGGAGGCGCTGGGCGCGGCGCTGGTGCGGCACCCTGGCGTGGACGGCGTGTCGTTCACCGGCAGCAAGGCCGTGGGGATGAATCTCCACCAGGTGATGTCCACCGGCCGCGTGCGGCCGTGCTTCCTGGAACTGGGTGGGAAGAACCCGGCCATCGTCTGCCGCGACGCGGACCTGGAGGCCGCCATCGACGGCTGCTTCCGCTCCGCCTTCGGCCTGTCGGGCCAGAAGTGCAGCGCGCTGTCCCGCATCTACGTGCACGAGGCGCTGCTGAACGACTTCACCGATGGGCTGGCGAAGAAGGCCCGGGAAGCGGTGGTGGGCGACCCGGCGCTGGCGTCCGTGTTCACCGGTCCCGTCATCAACACGGCGGCGGTGCGGCGCTTCGAGCGCGCGGTGGACGAGGCGCGCCGGGACGGCGCCATCATCGCGGGCGGAGAGCGGCTGCGGCTGGAGGGCGCGCTCGCCAAGGGCCACTTCGTCGCCCCCACCGTGGCGGCGCTGTCGCACGGCCACCGGCTGATGCGGGACGAGCTGTTCCTGCCCTTCGTCGGCGTGACGGGCTTCAGCACGCTGGATGAAGCCCTGCGGATGGCGAACGACTGCGAGTACGGCCTCACCGCCGGCATCTTCAGCCGCGACGCCGCGGACGTGGAGCGCTTCATGGCCGAAGCCGAGGCCGGCGTCCTGTACGCCAACCGCCGCACGGGCGCGACAACGGGTGCGTGGCCCGGTGTGCAGTCGTTCTGTGGATGGAAGGGCAGCGGCGCGTCCGGCAAGGGCGGCTGCGGTCCCTACTACGTCGCCCAGTTCATGCGCGAGCAGGCGCAGACCCGGATGGGCTGAAACCCCCGCGAGGAAATCTCCATGACCCAGCTCTATCCCGAAGTGAAGGTGGCTCCACCGGGGCCGAACGCGCAGGCCATCATCGCGGTGGACCAGCGCTACAGCTCCCCCTCGTACATCAAGGAGTATCCGCTGGTCGTCCAGCGCGGCGAGGGGCCGTGGGTGTACGACGTCGACGGCAACCGCTTCCTCGACTTCATGGCGGGCATCGCCGTGGCGTCCACCGGCCACTCGCACCCCACCGTGGTGAAGGCCATCCACGAGGCCGCCGACCGCTTCCTGCACATCTGCGGCACCGACTTCTACTACGACACCTTCTCCCGGCTCTGCGAGCGGCTCGCCAGCTACCTGCCGGAGATGGGTCCCAAGCGCGTCTTCCTGACGAACTCCGGCACCGAGGCGGTGGAGGGCGCGCTCAAGCTGGCGCGGCACCACACGCGCCGCCAGTACGTGGTGGCCTTCCAGGGCGGCTTCCACGGCCGCACCCTTGGCGCCATCTCCCTCAACTCCTCCAAGGTCACCCAGCGCGCCTTCTTCGGGCCGCTGCTGCCCGGCGTCATCCACCTCCCCTACGCGAACCCGTACCGCTGTCCCAACGGCTGCGCGCCCAACGCGTGCGGCGACGCGTGCAACCCGGCGCTGCTGCTGGAGCGGGAGTGGTTCGTCAACCACGTGGACCCGCGCGAGGTGGCCGCCATCTTCGTGGAGCCCATCCTGGGTGAAGGCGGCTACGTCATCCCGCCGGCGTCGTTCCTCCAGCACCTGCGCCGAATCTGCGATGCCCACGGCATCCTGCTCGTCTTCGACGAGGTGCAGTCGGGCATCGGCCGCACGGGGAAGATGTTCGCGGCGGAGCACTTCGGGGTGATGCCGGACATCCTCCTGTCGGCCAAGGGCATCGCCTCTGGCATGCCGCTGGGCGCCATCATCGCCCGTGAGTCGGTGATGACGTGGCCGCGCGGCTCGCACGGCAGCACCTACGGCGGAAACCCCGTGTGCTGCGCGGCGGGGCTGGCCACGCTGGACGTGGTGGCGGGGCTGCTCGACTCCGTGCGCGACACGGGCGAGCACCTGCTGCGCGGCCTGCGCGCGCTCCAGGCTCGCTGGCCCGTCATTGGCGACGTCCGGGGCGTGGGCCTCATGGTGGGCGCGGAGTTCGTGGACCCGGCGACGCGCGAGCCCGCCAGCGCCTACGTGGCGGAGCTGGAGCAGCGCGCCTTCCGCAAGGGCCTGCTGCTGCTGTCGTGCGGCAAGTCCACCATCCGCTTCGCGCCGCCGCTCGTCGTGGGCCGGCACGAGGTGGACGTGATGCTGCGCGTCCTCGAGGAGTGCCTGACGGAGCTGGCCCTCCCGCGTGCGCCCCCTCTTCCCCAGCCCGCAGCGGCGGGCGTGAAGCGCTGAGGCCCGAGCGATGAACAAGCGCTGCTCCATGAAGGAAGCCATCGCCGAGTCCGTGAAGGACGGCAGCTCGTTGGTCATTGATGGCTTCACGCACCTCATCTGCTTCGCGGCGGGCCATGAAATCATCCGCCAGGGACGCCGGGACCTCACGGCCATCCGCCTCACGCCGGACCTCGTCTATGACCAGCTCATCGAGGCGGGCGCGGTGCGCAAGCTCGTCTTCAGTTGGGCGGGCAACCCGGGCGTGGGCAGCCTCCACGCGCTGCGCCGGCGCAGCGAGGCGTCGTCACCCGAGCGCCTGGAGCTGGAGGAGTATTCCCACTTCGGACTGCTGTCCCGCCTGCTCGCGGGCAGCGCGGGCCTGCCCTTCTGGCCGCTGAACAACTACGCCGGTGGCGACATCGCCCGCGTGAATCCGTCCATCAAGACCGTGACTTGCCCCTTTACCGGGCAGGAGCTGGCCGCCGTCCCCGCGCTCCGGCCGGACGTGGCCATCATCCACTGCCAGCGCGCCGACCTGGAAGGGAACGCGCAGGTGTGGGGCCTGCTGGGCTCCCAGAAGGAGGTGGCCTTCGCCGCGAAGAAGGTGATTGTCGTCGCGGAGGAGCTTGTCTCCACCGAGCGCATCCGCAAGGACCCCAATCGCACGCTCGTGCCCGGCATCATCGTCAGCCACGTGGTGCACGAGCCGTGGGGCTGCCATCCCAGCTTCGTGCAGGGCTTCCATGACCGGGACAACGACTTCTACGTGAAGTGGGAGGACATCTCCCGACAGCCGGAGACCTACCGCGCGTGGCTGGAGGAGTTCGTCCACGGCGTGAAGGACCGGCAGGGCTATCTCGCGCGGCTCGAAACCGGGCTGCTCGACAAGCTGCGTGCGAAGGCGCGCGTCTGCGAGGGGGTGGACTATGGCTACTGAGCTTCCAGCGACGCCCACCGCCTCCGAGCGGATGGCCTATCGCGCCGCGCAGGAACTGCGGGACGCGGACGTCGTCTTCGTGGGCATTGGCCTGCCCAACCTCGCGTGCAACCTGGCGCGGGAGACGCACGCCCCGGGCCTCTTCATGATTTACGAATCCGGCGCGGTGGGCGCCATTCCGGAGCGGCTGCCCGTGTCCATCGGCGACCCGTCGCTGGTGACGGACTCGCTGGCCGTCGTCGGGCAGGCGGACATCTTCCAGTGCATGCTCCAGCGCGGGCTCATCGAGGTGGGCTTCCTCGGCGGCGCGCAGGTGGACCGCTGGGGGAACATCAACACCACCGTCATCGGCGACTACGCGAACCCCAAGGTGCGGCTGCCCGGCAGTGGCGGGGCGTGTGAAATCGCCGTCCACGCGCGGCGGCTGCTCATCGTCATGCGGATGAGCAAGCGCACCTTCGTGGAGACGTGCGACTTCATCACCAGCCCGGGCCACCGCATCCATGGGAAGCGCCGCGCGGAGCTGGGCATGCCCGGCGGAGGCCCCACCCGCATCATCACCGACCTGGGCGTGCTCGACTTCGACGCCACCGGCGAGGCGGTGCTCGCCGAGGTGTACGCCGGCGTGACGGTGGACCAGGTGCGCGCCGCGTGTGGCTGGCCCCTGCGCGTCGCCGAGTCCCCGCGGATGGCGGCCGAGCCAGACATGTCCGTGCTGCGCCTGCTGCGCGAGAAGCTCGACCCGAAGCGTCTCTACCTCTAGCGAACGACCCACGGAGCCCTCATGAACGACGCCTTCATCGTCGACGCGGTTCGTACTCCCATTGGCCGGTTCCGAGGCGCCCTCAAGGGTGTCCGGCCGGATGACCTGGCCGCCCACGTCCTCCGCGCGCTGCTCCAGCGAAACGCCCTGGACGGCGCGAGGGTGGACGAGGTGTTCCTCGGCTGCGCCAACCAGGCGGGCGAGGACAACCGCAACGTGGCGCGGATGGCGCTGCTCTTGGCCGGGCTGCCCGACGCGGTCCCCGGCGTCACCGTCAACCGGCTGTGCGCCAGCGGCCTGGAGGCCATCATCCAGGGCTGCCGCATGATTCAGGTGGGCGAGGCCGACCTCGTGCTCGCGGGCGGCGTGGAGTCCATGACGCGCGCGCCGTGGTCCATGCCCAAGCCCGAGGAGGGCTTCCCGTCCGGCAAGTGGGAGGCGTGGGACACCGCGCTGGGCTGGCGCTACCCCAACCCGCGTCTGGCGGCCCGCTTCCCGCTGGAGCAGATGGGCGAGACGGCGGAGAACGTGGCGGCGCAGTACGGCATCTCCCGCGAGGCGCAGGACGGCTTCGCGCTCGCCTCCCACCGCAAGGCCGTGGCGGCCCAGGCGGCGGGCTGCTTCGCGAACGAGCTCGTCCCCGTGGAGGCGCCACAAGGCAAGGGCGCGGCCCTGCGCGTGGACACGGATGAAGGGCCCCGCGCGGACACCTCCCTGGAGCGGCTGACCGCGCTGAAGCCGGCGTTCCGTCAGGAAGGCAGCGTGACGGCGGGCAACGCCTCCACTTTCAATGACGGCGCGTCCGCGGTGCTGCTGATGAGCGGGAAGGCCCTGCGCGCCGCCAGGGCCACGCCGCTGGCGCGCTACGTGAGCAGCGCGAGCGCGGGCGTGGACCCTCGCGCCATGGGCATCGGGCCCGTGCCCGCGTCGCGCAAGGCGCTGGAGCGCGCGGGTTGGGCCGTGGAGGCCGTGGACCTGGTGGAGCTGAACGAGGCGTTCGCCGCGCAGGCGCTCGCCTGCCTCCAGGAACTGGCGTTGCCACCGGAGCGCGTCAACGTCCATGGCGGCGGCATCGCCCTGGGGCACCCACTGGGCGCCAGCGGCGCGCGCATCGTCACCACGCTGGTGCATGCGATGAAGCGACAGGATGCCCGGCGTGGACTGGCGACGCTCTGCGTGGGCGTGGGCCAGGGGCTCGCGATGACGCTGGAGCGTGGCTCATGAGCGCGCACGCCTCGAGCGGCGCGCTCCGCATCTTCCTCGACACGGAGGCCACGCCCCGCGCCTGGGGCTACCACCTCACGGGCCCCGGCCCCGAAGCGGGCGTCATCGACTCGCTGGACACGCTCGCCGACGTGCTGTCACGTCATGGCGAGCTGCTGACGGACCTGCCCTGGACCGAGCTGCCGACCTTCGGCGGGCCACCGCCGCCCCACACCACGGACGTGTGGAGCTGGGATGCGCGGCGGCTGCTCGTGGGCACGCGCCCCGGCCTGCTGCGGCTCATTCCACGAGACAGTCCGGATGGCCCACGCCGCCACCTTCCTTCCCGCTGAACCCCAGGACCCTGAATGACAGCCGAACCCTCCCCCAAGCAGCGCATCGAAGCGGGCCGCATCACCGAGGTCAGCCTCATCGAGATGGTCTTCCCGGAGCAGACGAACCACTACGGCACCCTCTTCGGCGGTCAGGCCCTGGCCCTCATGGACAAGGCCGCCTTCATCGGGGCTTCTCGCTACGCACGGCGCACCGTCGTCACCGCCAGCAGCGAGCGGGTCGACTTCCACGTCCCCGTGCGGCAGGGCCAGCTCGTGGAGCTGGAGACCCGCATCGTCGCCACGGGCCGCACGTCGATGACGGTGGAGGTGGACCTCTACGCGGAGGACCTGCTCACCGGGGACCGGCAGCTCGGGACGCGGGGCCGCTTCGTGCTCGTCGCGCTCGACGCGCACGGGAAGCCCACGGGCGTGCCGCCGTTGCTGCCTCCGGCGACCGCGGCGCTGGAGCACGCCGCGCCCGCTCCGTGACGCTGGCGGCCCCGGTGGCGGAGCGGGCGCGCTCCAGCGGTGTGTCACGGCGTGGAGCGCCTCCGCTACTGCTTCTGGAACTCCGGCGAGCCCAGCAACAACCCGGCGATGAGCGGGACGTCCACGGGGCGCTTCTCTCCCACGGCGCTGGCGGCCTCGGCGCGCTTCGACAGCGCGTCGAGGATGGTCGCCCGCGTCTCCTCGGACGGTGGCGCGCCCAGCAGCGCCTGGCCCAGCGCGTCCACCCAGGCGCGCTCGGTGGGCTCGGGCGGCGTGGCCAAGGTCTTCAGCGCCACCTCCGTCCCCGGCATCCGCCCGGACACCAACTCCAGGCTGAAGTTGAGCCGGGCCACCAGGGAGCCGCTGTTCACCCACGGCGCGGCCCCTTCCGGAAAGCCCGTGGGCGCTGGCGCCCGGAAGAGCGGCTCGCCCATCTTCGCCAGGGACTGCACCAGCCGGGGGCGCACCGTCACCTCCGCTTCGGTGGCGCGCAGCGCGGACACCACGAACTCGAAGGGCGTCTTCACCTTCACGGCCCGCGCCTCGGGGGCCCAGAACTCCGGGGACTGGAAGAGCGCGCGGTACACGGTGGGCAGGTCCCCGTCCGAGTCGAGGAACACCTTCGCCACCCGCTCCACCAGCGCCGGCGGCGGCGTGTCCGAGACGAAGCGCCGCGCCAGCTTGCTGGCGAGGTGACGCGCGGTGGCGGGGTGCCTCGCCAGCAGGTCCAACACCTGCTCCCCGTCCGCCAGGCTCCGCCGTCCGGGGATGCGCTGCCCCAGCACCTGCTTGTCGTCCGCGTCATGCGCCCGGCGCCGGAAGAAGAACGCAGGGGCCTTGCGCGGCGCTCGGATGCTCCAGCCCGTGAAGCAGCGGGCCACCTCACGCACGTCCTGCTGCGTGTAGCCGCCCTCCACGCCCAACGTGTGCAGCTCCAGCAGCTCGCGCGCGTAGTTCTCGTTGAGGCCCGGCTTCGACGCTTCGGGCTCTCGCGTCAGGCGCGCGGGCATGCCGTCACGGACGCTGCGCCAGTTGTCCAGGTAGAAGAGCATCGCCGGATGGCGGGCCGTGGCGCCCAGCAGCTCCCGGAAGTTGCCGAAGACGTTCGGGCGGATGGCATCGCGCTCGTAGGCCGTCACCATCCACCGCGTCGCGCCTTTGTCCGCGGACACGTTGAAGTGGTTGAACCAGAAGTCCACCAGCACCTCTTCGAGCTGGTTGGGGCTCTCCACCGCCCGCAGCAGCTTCGCCGCGGATTGCTCCAGGCCGATGAGGGCGGGGCGCAGCGGCGTACGCCCGTCCTTCAAGGCCGCCTCCCGCTGGCGCTTCGGCGGGTACTCCCGCACCAGGTCCGCCATGGACATCGTCAATGTGGGCAGCGTCTGGAGCTTCGCCTCCAGACGGGGTGGCAGCGGCGCTCCGGGACGGGAGAGCTGCGTCTCCATCCAGCCCTCCACGCCCAGGCGCCGCAGGTCCGCCAGGGACTGTGGCGAAGGTCCAAAGGCCATCCGTCGCAGGACATGAACCGCGCGCGCCTCGTCGAAGGCAGGGCTGGCCACGACGGGCCCCGGCGCCGCCGAAGCATTGGAGTGCGGACCGCTCGCACATGAGAGCAGGACGGCCGCCAGGAATCCGACAGGCAATCGACGCATGACGAAGGAAGAACCCCGCATGGCGCCACAAGTTACGCGGTGAGCAGTGGGCGCGAAGTCAAATGACGCTTTCCTGGCGCCAAACGCGCTGTGCGCCACAGCCCGCTGCGCTGACGTCAGGCCGCTTCGACTTCCATCCGGTACCCCACGCCTCGCACCGTCTGGATGGCGAAGCGGGACGTGCTGTTCCAGCCCAGCTTCTTCTTCAGGCTGGAGACGAAGTTGTCCACGGTGTGCGGGTCCACGACGACTTCCCTGCCCCACACCGCGTCCAGGATTTCGTCGCGTCGCAGGACGCGCTCACGCTCGCGCACCAGGAGCGCGAGCAGGTCGAACTCCGTCCGCGTCAGCTCCACCGGGGCTCCCGCCGGCGTCTCCACCTTCCGGCGGTCCAGGTCCATCCGATAGCCCGCGAAGCGCAGGCCCTTCACCGGGGCCGCGCCGGAGCGGCGCACCAGCGCGCCCACGCGCGCCAGCAACTCGCGCAGCCGGTAGGGCTTGCCCAGGTAGTCCTGCGCGCCCGACTCGAAGCCCCGCACCACGTCATCCTCCAGGGTGCGCGCGGTGAGCATCAGGACGGGCGTCGTCACGCCCTCTTCGCGCAGCGCGCGGCACAGCGTGTAGCCGTCACCGTCCGGCAGCATGACGTCCAGGAGGATGAGCTGGAAGTCGCGCCGGCCCAGGTGCTCGCGCGCCTCGCGCACGCAGGTGGCCTCCTCCACCGCGTAGCCCCCCTGGTTCTCCAGGTTGTCGCGCAGCGCGAGCCGCAGGTTGGCGTCGTCCTCCACCAGGAGGAGCGCCGGAACGGATGAGGTCATGTCGTCACCGGATGAGGAAAGCGAAGCTCGAAGGTGGTGCCTTCCGGGCTGGAGGCTGCCACGCGCAGGGTGCCGCCGTGCACGCGCATGATGCGGCGGCACAGGGCCAGCCCCAGGCCACTGCCGGGCGCATCGTGTCCCTGGCCGGGCAGGCGCACGAACTCCTCGAAGGCGCGCTCCCACTGCGCCTGGGGAATGCCCACGCCGTTGTCGGAGAAGCGCACGCGGCCGTCTTCCAGCGCCTCGATGCGCAGGCGCACCGGGCTGCGGGTGTTGTAGGCACAGGCATTGCGCGCCAGATTGGAGAGCAGCAGTCGCAGGAGCTGTCCGTCCGCGCGCAGGGAGCGCTCCCCCACGTCCGCGTCCAGCTCCACGGGCACCTTGGACCAGGACTCCAAATCCCGCCGCAGCAGGCCCACCAACTCATCCAGGCGCACCGGCTCCAGCTTCGGCACCCAGCGCCCCTTGTCGATGCGGTTGAAGGACAGCAGGTTCTCCACCAGGAAGCCCAGGCCGTCCGCCTCGCGGACGATGCGCGCCGGGTAGTCGCGCGCGTCCGTGCCCTCCGCCAGCCGCCACTCCAGCGTCTCCGCCAGCAGCCGGATGGAGGCCAGCGGCGTGCGCAGCTCGTGCGACACGGTGGCCACGAAGTCGCTCTTCAGCTCCACGAAGCGCAGCTTGCGGTGCTGGGCCACGAAGGCCAGCGCGGCGATGCCCAGCGCCAGCACCGCGCACGCGGCCACCATGCCTGTCTTCAAGCGGTAGCGCCGCGCCAGCGCGCCCTGGGCCCGCGCCCACTCCGGCGTGTCCACCGACAACGGCAGGGCAGCCAGCGGCAGCACCTCCGCGTCCGCCAACAGCCGCACCTGGCCGTCCGCCTCCAGCAACCCGCGCTCGCGCATCTCCCGCGTCAGCGACTGGAGCAGCGCGCCCGAGTCCACCGCCACGCCCCGGACGTGGTTGCCGCCGCGAGGCTCCAGGTACCACCCCGCGCGCACCAGCGCGGGGCCTGGAAGCGTCTTGGGCAACGGCAGCGGTTCGGACGCGAGCTCGGCGGCGCGGGCCTCGAAGTCCGCCACCGGCACGCCCGCCTTCGTGGAGAGCGCCACGATGCGCTCGCGCAGGAAGTCGAAGTCCTCCTTCGTGAAGCGCGCGCGGCGCAGCAGGAGCAGCCGCTGCAATCCATCCAGGCGCCCGCTGCGTCCGTCCGCCAGTCCGTCACGCACCAGCGCGTGCATCAACTGGGGCACGGGGTCGCCTCGCTCCGCCAGTGACTCCAGCACCACCAGCAAGCCCGGCACGTCGCGCGTGGAGGCCAGCACGTACTGCGAGCGGTGCTGGAGCAGCGCCATCAACGCCACGGTGGACGCACGGCGGTCGCCGCGTGCCAGCGCCCGGTCCACCTCGCGAATCAGCGCGAGCCGCTCCGCCCAGGGGTCCTCCGCCTCGTCCGCCCGCTCCGTACCCGCGCGCAGGCCCGCGTAACGCCCTTTCGCGGGCGTGTCCTCGCCGCCGTCGTGGAGGGCCAGCCGGGGCAGCAACTGCGTGCCGCGCTCGCGCAGATAGAGCCCGGTTGCCGGGGCGAGCGGATCCAACGCGGCGGCCTCCAGCGCGGGGCGCGCCGCTTCCAGCCTGTCTCGCAGGAACTGCGCCAGGGAGGCACGCGCGTACTGCTCCAGGGCCTCCCGGCGGGAGTCGAGCGAGGCCTGCGCGTCATCCCGCTCGGTGGCGAAGATGCGCTGGAGCGAGCCCAGGCCCCAGGCCAGCCCGGCGAAGCCCAGCAGGAGCGCGATGAGGGTGGGCAGCAACCGGCGGAGCATCGGAGCGGCTCAGTTTCCCAGGGAGGGCACGTCGTCGAAGTCCGAGCTTCCGCCGGGCATGAGGCGCTCGAAGCGCTCCTTGCGCGTGTCCAGCGCCTGGGCCTTGCGGATGAGCGCCCCCAGCCGCGCCACGTCCTCGCGGGCTCGCAGCGGCTCACCGAGGCCTTCCCACAGCGCCAGCAGCCGGGGCCAGTCCAGGGCGCGCGTCCAGAAGGAGGCTCGCAGCTTCTCCGCGAACGCGGAGGCCACGTAGGCCAGGCGCGTGGACGCCGCGGCCCGGGCGTAGTCAGAGCGCAACGTGCTGGAGGGCATCATCATCTGCACCCGGCGCCAGTTGCTGGAATCGCCCTGCTCGTAGCGCACCCGGAGCATCCCGAAGGCGATGGAGGGCCCGTGCAGCTTCACCTCGTGGATGACGGTGACGGCCTGGCCGGCGGCCAGTGGGAAGAGCTCCACCTCGTCGCCTGGGTCGCGCGGCTCCGGGTTCGGAGACAGGTACTCGTAGCCCAGCAGGCGGTAGCGGGCGACGGCCTGCCGGTTGAACTCCACCTGGACGCCGACCTCGCGGACCGGCTCGCGGGCCTTCACGGTGATTCGCACCACGTGGTAGCCCTTGCGGCCCGGCGAAGGGAAGCCTTCGACGTAGAGCAGGAAGGGGCCGTACGGCTCGCCTTCGTCCCCCGAGTTGAAGCTGTTGATGAAGGCCTCCGTCCGCACCACGCCTTCCGCGGGGAAGACGTCACGAGACAGGTAGTCACGCGCCACCGCGTAGGCGCGGGTGTCCACGGCCACGGGGAACTCCGAGACGCGCGACTCCTCCGTGTCGATGGTGGGGTTCACCCCGAAGCCCCGCGTCTCGACGCCGGAGCCCGGCTTGCCTGGCGACGCGCGATAGACGCTCTGCCGCGCCCCGTCCGGCACGAGCACGGGCAGGTGTTGCAACGTCCAACCGGGTGCGCGCTCGCGGTCATCGTCCGGCTGCGCGGGAGCCAGCACGGCGGGGCGCGTCCGCATCGCCGCCAGGAGCGCCACGTCCACGCGGGCCTCCTGCCCGGCCTTCACCGCGAGGTCCGTCCGGCTGAGCTCCTGGAAGGACTCTTTCTCGAAGCGGAGTGAGTAGACGCCCTCCGCCAGTTGGGGAAAGCGGAAGCCGCCCTGCGCGTCCGTCACCGTGGAGCGGGCCTCCGTCAGCGCGGGCGAGGTCGCGGTGACGCGCACCTCCGGGATGGGGCTTTTGTCGCTGGCACGCACGACGGTGCCGGAGAGTCCTCCGGCCGCCAGCGCTGGCGCGGACAGCAGCAGGAGGACGACACAGAGGGCATCGAAGAGGGTGGGCTTCATCGTGGGTGCCATCCCGGGCCACGCACGCCGTGCTCACCCTGGGGAGGTGCCTGCAGCGTGCCGCAGGCGGGCCCTCCGTTCATCATGGTTTCATCATGTCATGGCGAGGAGAAGGGCACGTCCAGCACGGGGCGCTTCTTCGCGTCCGGCAAATCGTAGTGCCACCACTCCATGCGGTTGCGCTTGAAGCCCGCGCCTTCCATGGCCTCGCGCAGGACTTCGCGGTGCTTGCGCGACGCCTGGGTGCCGCCCTCGTATCCGTGGTGCGCGGCGCGGCTGAAGGTGTCGAAGGGAGTAGGCATCTCCACCTCCTGGCCCTCCAGCGTCGTCAGCGTGAGGTCCACCGCCCCGCCCCGGTTGTGGTTGGAGCCGGTGCGCGGGTTGGCGACGTAGCCGGGCACCGGCATGATTTCCCACATCTGGTACTGCACCGCGCGCGGCCGGTAGCAGTCGTACACCTTCAGCCGGTAGCCCTGGGCACGCAGCACGTCCGCGGCCTTCCTCAGGCGCTCGGCCGACTCGGGCAGCAGCAGGCAGCGCGCCGTGTCCGGGTACACCTTCCGCTTCATGAAGTTGTCCGCCGTCGCGTAGCGCAGGTCTACGACCAGGTCCGGCACCACCGTGGTGGCGTCCACCAGGGAGGCCGCGGCCTTCGGCGTCGCCGTGGCCTTCGACGTCCCCGCGTCGTTGGCCAGCGCGGGCCCGGACAACAGGCCCAGCGCCACCACCACGCCCCAGCCCAGGCGCGGCGTCACGCGGCCTCCGTGTAGCGCGTGGGGTCCGGCACGCCGGCTTCCTCGAAGCCCTTCTTGCGCAGCACGCAGCTGTCACAGCGCCCGCAGGCGCGGCCCTGGGTGTCCGGGTCGTAGCAGGAGTGCGTCAGGCCGTAGTCCACGCCCAGCTTCACGCCTTCGCGGATGATGTCCGCCTTCGTCAGGCCGGACAGCGGCGCGTGCACGGTGAAGCGCGCCCCCTCCACGCCCGCCTTGGTGGCCAGGTTGGCCATTGACTCAAAGGACTGGATGAACTCCGGGCGGCAGTCCGGATAGCCGCTGTAGTCCACCGCGTTGACGCCGATATAGATGTCCGTGCTGCCCACCACCTCCGCCAGCCCCAGCGCCAGCGAGAGGAACAGCGCGTTGCGCGCCGGCACGTACGTCACGGGGATGCCGTGGCTCAGCTCATCGGCGGGCCGGTCCTTGGGCACCTCGATGTCCGCTGTCAGCGCGGAGCCGCCCACCTGCCGCAGGTCGATGGACACCACCCGGAAGTCCGTCACGCCCATGGCGGCGGCGACCTTCTTCGCCTGCTCCAGTTCCACCGCGTGCCGCTGTCCGTAGGCCACCGCCAGGCAGACGGGCTCGAACCCCTTCGCCTTGGCCATGGCCAGGCACGTCGTCGAATCCAGCCCACCCGAAATCAACACCACCGCACGCTTCACCATCAATCCCTCCGCGCTCCCTGCACGGTGTACACCGTGGTGCAGGTGGACGGCTGGCAATTGCAGTTGCGGGTCCCCGGCAAGAAGATGTCCGTGAGGGAGCCGCACGCCAGCGACACGTCGTAGCCATTCTCCGTGGGGCCCGGCACCGAGCCGTCGGGGATGCCGCCGTCGAACTGGCGGCAGTCACGGCTGAGGCTCCGCGCCTGGCTGTCGCTGAAGAGCGTCACCCGCAGCGTCTCCTCGATGGCGGAGTCCTCGCAGCCCGTGCCACAGGACGCGCGGGGCGCGACGGCCTTCAGCGTGGACGTGGCCACCTGCCCCTCATAGCCCGCGTCGCGCGAGTAGCCCTGCACGGTGAAGTAGCCCGTGCCCGCGTCCGTGTCGCGCGAGAAGGTGCCCTCGAAGAGGAACACGCCGGCGTCGTTGGTTTGCGCGAAGTCCGGCACCGAGGCGTCACACGTGGTGCGCGCGGCGTCCAGCCGGGCCTCGAACTGGAACGAACCGAGCACCTGGTCACCCGGGTACACGGGTTCGGAATAGCAGGCCATCGCCACGGCGACGGCCGTGACGGGCAGGGCGGCGAGAGCAAGACGCTTCACGTGCATGGCGACGCCACGCTACACGGCTAGGCGACGTCCAGCACGCAAAGGGCCAGCGCCCGGAAGGTGTCGCCGCGAGCAAGCACGGCGCCTACATCCACCTGCGCCGGGTCCCCTCCGCGCACCTCCGGGTCCAGCCGCGCCAGGACGCGCCCCGCCGCCAGCGAGGCCGGCACGGAGAGGAAGGCCTCCACCGCCGCCGCTTCCATGCCCGGCACCGGGCCAGGGCGGGCCAGCTTGACGCCGTCCTCACCCAGCGCCAGCGCCAGCGCGCACAGGTAGCTCAGCTCGGAGGCGCCGAAGCAGGACAGCGCGCCCGCGCCCAGCACCAGCACGTCGCCGCTGGCCAGGTACGCCTCCACCCCGCCCACCGGGTCCACCATGAGCTGCAACGCGCCCGCGCCCAGCGAAGCCAGGACGGGACGAAGCGCCGCGGCGAGCCGGGGCAGGCGCTCGGCCGTCACCGGCACCGCGCCGACGGGCACCGGGTGCTCGAAGCCCGACGGCACTGCCAGCGAGGACACCGGGGTCTGAGGCGCCGCCGCGTCGCTGGAGGACAGGGCCGCGCCCACGCCGTCCGCGCGCTGCGAGTCCTCCGTCCGGCCCAGGGCCCGCAGGGCCTCCGCGTAGAGCGTCCACCCATCCACGTCCAGCGGGCGCTCCCGGAGCAGGTGCGGCCAGATGCGGACGGCCAGGGACACCCCCTCGGGCACCGAGGAGAGGTGCTCGGCGGCCATGCGGGTGACTTCGGGGGACAGCTTGCCGGCGTCGAAGAGGCGCGCGGCGAGCCGGGCTCCGGGCGACACCAGCTGCGCGTCCAGGTAGCCGCGGAGGATGGCCTCCAGCACCGCGGGCTCGTCGGTGAGCCGCTCGCGCAGGCGCAGGGCCTCGCCGGTGAGGCCGCGCTCCTCCGCCAGCCTCGCGCGGCGGGCCAGCCGCTCGTCCGTCTCCGGCAGCCGCTCGAGCTGCGCGGCCGCGTCCGCCACCATGCCCAGGGCCTCGTAGGCGTCCGCCAGCCGCTCGCGGTAGGTGTTGCCGGACTCCACGCCCGCGGCCTGCTCCAGGCGCTCCACCAGCGCCACGAAGACCGCGGGCTCCTCGCCCAGGTCCACCAGCGACAGCAGGTGCCGCAGGGAATGGAGCTGCGCGGGGTCGTCCTTCAGGGCCTGCTCGAAGGCCTCGCGCGCCTCAAGCAGCTGCTCCAGCGGGCTGAGGAGCAGCTCACCGCGCTCCAGGTGCAGGACGGCGCGCGCCACCGCGTCCGGCTCTTCGCCGGCCAGCTGCGACAGCGTGCGCACGCAGGCCTCGTAGCGGCCCAGCTCCAGCTCCAGCGCGCAACGCTCACGCAAGAGCGTCTTGCGCCGCGAGGGCCAGCCGTCCGCCGCCATGGCCAGCGCTTCCACCCGCGCCGTGCCCGGCTGCGCATGCACCTGCGCCAGCACCGCCTCCGCCAAGGCCTCCGGGAGCTTCTCCAGGGTGGGCAGCAACAGCGTCAGCCGGGCCGCGAAGCCCGGCTCGGGCGCCAGCTCTTCCAGCGCGCGCAGCCGAGGCAGCACCGGGGCCGCCGCCGAGCGGAGCACCTCGTCGCGCAGCGCCACCGCGAACACGGCGTCACGCGCGGCGGACAGGCCCGCCAGCTCCAACAACCCCTCCGCGTCGCCTTCCGCGCGCAGGCCATCCGCCAGGGCCGAAGCATGCGCGGGGTCCGCGTCCGGCAGCGCGGCCAGGGCCCACAGCGCCTCACGCGTGCGCGCCGGGTCGCCCGCCTGCGCGGCCATGGCCAGCGCGTCGGTCAGGTCGCCCGAGGCCATGGCGGGCGCGAAGCCCACTTCCAGCGCGCGGGCGAAGGCGCCCAGCCGGCCGAAGCGCTCGGCCAGCTCCGAGGGCGCGAGCATGTCCGGCGCCTCGGTGGCGATGCGCTCGAACACCTCCAGCGCCTCGCCGTGCTCGCCCGCCTTCTCCCAGAGGCCCGCGGCCTCCAGCAGCAGCGGCGGACGCTCTTCCGGCGCCGCCAGCCGCGCGGCCTGCAGCAGCGCCCGCGCCGCGCGAGGGGCCTCGCCCGACGCGCGGTACAGGTGGGCCACCCGCAGGGCGGCGTCGACGTCCGGCTCCACCGAGGCCGCGGCCTTGGCCGCCTTCAGGGCCTCTGGCAACTGGCCGGCGGATTCGAAGGCTCGCGCGGCGGCCATGAGCAGCACCTGCCGCTCGCGGCCGGAGGCCAGCTCCGCGCGCGCCACCTGCACCTCGGCGCGGCGCGCGGGGGCGTCCTTCAGCAGCGGCTCCAGGGCCTCCAGTGCGTCCGCGTAACCCGCGCCCGAGGCGCCACGCGTGGCCACTTCCTCCAGCGCCTCGCGCGCCACGTCCTCGCGGCCCGCGTCACGCGCGAGCGCGGCCAGCTCCAGCCGCAGCACCGCGGCCTCGTCGGCGTCCTCGACGCGCGGCACCAGCCGCTCCAGCGCCTCCAGCAGCCGCGCGGACTCGCTCCGCTGACGCAGGCCTGTCACCAGTGCCTGGAGGGCGGTGAGGTCCTCCGGCGCGGCCTCCGCGGCGCGCTGGGTCAGCGTCCAGGCCGCGTCTTCATCCGCCAGCGAGCTGGAGGCCACCGACGCGGCGGCCAGCAGCAGCTCCGCGGCGCGACGGCCACCCGCCGCCTCCGCGCCCGAGGCGTACACGTCCAGCAGGTCGCCATGACGCCCCAGGGCGTGCAGGCCCGCCACGGCCCGGTCGATGACGGACGCATCCGCGGGCCGCAGGCGCGCCAGCGGCAGCAGCGCGTCGATGGCGTCCTTCGGGTCGTCGAAGAGGTCCGCCGCGCGGCGGTAGAGCACCTCGGCGGTGGCGGCGTCCTCCGCGTGGCGCGCCAGTTGGAGCGACGCCCGGTAGAGGCCCGGCGCGTTGCCCGTGCGCGAGTGCACCTCGGCCAGGAGCGACAGGGCCTCACGGCCGCGCTCGCCTTCCGGCTCCAGCGCCACCACGGCCTCGAAGGCATCCGCCGCGTCGTGGAACGCGCCCGCGCCGAGCGAGGCATGGCCCAGCCGCAGCCAGGTCCGCGTGCGCACCGGCACCGGCAGCGCGTCTCCGCCCACGTCCAGCAGGCGGCGGTCGTAGGGGCGCGCGGCGACGGGACCTCCGCCCTTCGCGGCCAGCTCGGCGCGCGCGGACAGGGCGTCCACGTCGTCCCCCGCCAGGGAGAGGTATTCGTCGAAGGCCTCCGCGGCCAGCAGCGCCTCGCCCGCGTCCAGCAGCCGCGAGGCGCGCTCGCGCAGCAGCGGCAAGGCCTCCGGCGTGGACAGGGCCGCGGCGCGCTGGGACAGCAGGTCCGCCAGCCGGCGCACGTCCCCGGACGCGCGCTCACGCACGCGCTCGAAGGCCTCCGCGCTCGCGGGGCTCAGCTCGAAGGCCTGGTCCTCGCACAGCAGCGCCCGCTCGCGGGCACCGGCGGCGCGGAAGGCCCGAGCGGCGGCCAGGTAGCTCTCCGCGGCGCCCGCGGCCTCCTGGCGCTGCGCCCTGCGCAGCATCAGCTCCGCGAGCGCCTGATGGTCCTCATCCTCCTCCAGGAAGGCGAGGTGCCGGGCGAAGACGGGCTCGCGGAAAGGGTCCGCCTCCAGCAGCACCGCGTCGAACTCCGCGGCGTCCGCGTGGCGCTTCACCTCGTGCAGCAGCTCCGCCGCCTGCGCGGTGAGCTCCAGGTCGTCCGGGCGCGCGCCACGCGCCGCGATGAAGGCCGCGGCGGCGGCCTCCGGGCGCCCTGCCCGGTCGCGGTACAGCACGGCGGCGCGCAGGAACAGGTCCGCGCGGCGGGCCGCGTCGGGCTCGCCTTCCGCGCACTCCTCGTACCAGGCCGCCAACTCCGCCAGCCGGCCGTCGCTCTCCAGGAGCTTCTCCAGCAGGCCCTCGGCCTCCGTCAGCGCCCGGTCCTTGCGCAGCGCCGAGCGCAGCAACTCCTCGGCCTTCGCCACGTCCGACAGCACGTCCAGGTTCAGCCGCGCCAGCCGCAGCAACATGGCCGCCGCCTCGCCCGCGTCATCCAGCAGCGGCAGCGCGCGCTCCAGCCAACGCGCCTCGGCCGCCGCGTCATCGCGACGCTCGGCCAGCGCGGCGCCCAGCTTCGCGGTGCCCAGGTCCACGGCCAGGGCGAAGGCGCGCTCCAGCGCGACCTCGGCGCCGGCCGGGTCCAGCTTCACGTCACGCAGCAGCTTCGCCCGGTAGCGCTCACACGCGGCGGCCTCGGACGGCTGCCCCCGCGCCTCCAGCAGGTCGCGCGCATCCGCCAGCGCCCGCAGCGCGTCGTCCGCGCGGCCCAGGTCGACCGCGAGCCGGGCCTCTTCCTGATAGGCCTCGAGCGCCGCGTCCGGGTCCCCCGCCTCCAGGCTGAGGGTGGCCACCTCGCGCAGCTCGGCGAGCAGCTCCAAGGTGCGGCCGGTCTCCCGGTGCAGCGCCGCCAGCCGGCGACGCAGCGGCAGCGGCTCCGTGGCCAGCGACGCGGCGCGCGCCAGCAGCGAGGCCGCCACGCCCGCGTCCGCGAGCACCTCGCGGGCCCGCGCCGACAGCTCGACGAGCCGCTGCACGGTGTCCTCGGATGGCGCCAAGGCGTGCGCGTGGGTGACGCGCACCTCGAAGGCGCCGCGCGGGTCGTCCTTCTCCAGCAACGCGGCCAGGCGCAGCACCGCAGGCTCGCACAGCGGCCGCTCGGAGAGGAGCTTCCGGTACGCGGACACCGCGCGCTTCGTCTCTCCGGTCTGCTCGGCCAGCTCCGCCAGCCGCAGCCACGTGGACTCCGCGGCCTCGGGCGCGCTCCGGAAGTCCGCGGCGGCGGCCAGTGCGTCCTGCAGCGGCAGCGCCTCGATGACCGCGCCGCGCAGGTAGAGCAGCTCCGCCAGCGACGCCAGCTCCGCCCCCTGCGCGGGGACCAGCGAGTGGGCCTTGCGCGCCAGCTTCAGCGCCTTGTCCAGGTCGTGCGCGCCGTGCGCGTAACCCGCGCCCTCGCGCAGCAGCAGCGCGGCGTCCTGCGCGGTGGCGCTCTCCGCCGCGGTCTCCAGCAGCGCCGCGGCCTCACGCAGCTCGCCACGCTCCGCCACCAGCGAGACCAGGCGACGGCGGACAGCGGCGTCGGATGGAGACAGGCGCAGCGCCTGCCGCAGCGCGGCCTCGGCGGGCACCGGCTGCGACAGCCGGTCCAGGTAGAGGCTGGCCAGCTCGGCGTACAGCGCGGCCGCCTCGGCGGGCGCCACATGTGGTGCCTCGGTGGAGAGCAGCTCGGCCAGCGCGGCCCAGTCCTCCCGGGTCCGCAGCACGCGCTGGAGCGCGGCGGTGGCCCCCGAGTGCCGGGGTGCCAGCGCGAGCGCCGCCTCCAGGCTCTGCCCCGCGTCCGCCATTCGGCCGCCGGACTCCAGCAGCGCGGCGCGCGCCAGCAGCGCCTCCACGCGCCGAGGCACGGGGCCCTGCAGGGCCGCCTCGGCGAGCGCTGCGGCCTCCTCCTCAGGCTTGCCCTCACGGCGCGCCAGCTCGGCGAGGGCGAAGAAGGCGTCACACCGCTCCGCCGCGGACAGCTCCAGCCCGATGGCCGCGCCCAGGGCCTCGCGCGCCAGGACGCGCTCGTCCTTCTCCACCAGCGTGGCGGACAGGGCCAGCAGGCGCTCGCGAGCGCGGGTGGCGAGGTTGGCGTCGACGGACACCGCGCGGCGCCACACGTCCAGCTCCGCGGCCTCGTCGCCCGACTCGCGCGCCAGCTCCGTCAGCGCGAGCAGCAACGCCGCGGGACGACGAGCGCCCTTCGCGGCCTCCGAGAAGTCATCACGCGCGGCGGACGCCCGGCCCGCGGCGCGGTGAAGCACGGCGCGACGGGCCAGCAGCTCCGCGCGCGCTTCGCCCGAGGCGGCGGCCACCAGCGTGCTCAGCAGCTCCAGCCGCTCCGTCTCCTCCTCCGGCGTGCCGGTGCCGGGCGGCGGCAACAGGTCCAGCAACGACTGCGCCGCCCAGGTGTCGTGCGGCTCCTCCAGGCGCAGGCTGCGCAGCGCGTCCACCGCGGTGGTGGCGCGCCCCAGACCCAGCGACAGCTCCGCCAGCTCGCGGCGAGCGGCGCGGCGGGGCTCGCCGGACAGGCGCGGCCACAGCTCCACCAGCAGGTCCGCCAGGGCCTCGCGCGCACCCGCCTTGCGGTGCAGCGACGCCAGCTCCACCCGGGCGTCCAGGTCTTCCGGCGCGCGCGCGCTGTACTCGGCCAGCAGGCGGCGGGCGGCATCCGTGCGGCTCGCGCGCACCGCGGCGGTGGCGGCCTTGCGCGTCAGGGCCACGCGCTCGCTCTCACGCGGCGCGTCGCTGTCCGCGGGCGGCAAGGCCAGCACCGCCTCGAAGTCCTCCAACGCGGCGCGGGCATCGGTGGGCAGGCGCAGCTCGCCCCGGCGCTGCCGCGCGGGCGCGTAGCTCGCGTCACGCTCCAGCGCGTCGGCGAGGAAGGCCTCCTCGCGGCTGGTCCCCGCGGCGAGCAGCGAGGCGCGGAACAGCAGCTTCGCGCCCGCGCGAGCCTCGGGCATCAGCGCGGCGCGGCGCGCGTACAGGCGCGCGGCCTCCAGCTTCTCGCCGCGCTCCAGCTCCAGCTCGGCCAGCGACTCCAGCACCTCGGCGGCCAGCGGGCCCTCGGGGCTCGCCTCCAGCGCGGCCGTCAGGCGCATCAGCGCGGCGGCGTTCTCCCCTCGCTCCAGCAGCGCGCGGGCGCTCTGGAGGAACAGCGGCGCGGCCTCCTCGGCGCGGTCGGCGCCCATCAGCGCCTGGGCACGGTTGGCCCACAGCTCGGCCAGGGCCTGCGACTCCCCGGCCTCCGTGTAGAGCGCCTCCAGGCGCGCGGCCAGGCCATCATCCAGCCGGCGCAGCGGGAAGGCCTGCGCGTAGGCGGCGATGGCGCCTTCGCGATCGCCCAGCATCTCGCACGCGCGGCCCAGCCGGGAGCGCACGTCCGCCAGCTTCTCCGGCGCCGCCGTGCGCGGCAGCGTGGACAGCAAGCTCTCCAGCGCGCGACGGGCATGCTCGGGGCGCTCGCAGCGCAGCGACAGGTCCGCCAGGTCCAGCAGCACCGCGGCGTCCGGCGCCAGCCGCGCGGCCTTCTCCAGCGCCACCAGCGCGTCACCCACGCGGCCCAGCCGGGCCTCCAGCACGCCAGCCAGCTCACGCAGCGCCGCCGCCGCCAGCCGCTTGTCGCCCTGGGCCTCGGCCACCCGCGCGCGCACCTCCAGCGCGTCGGCCAGTCCGGCCATGTCGGCGCGCTTGCGCTGCAAGGCGCACAGCTCACCCAGCGCGGGCAGGTCATCCGGCTCGGCGCGCAGCACTTCCTGGAGCGCGTGGACGGCCAGGTCCAAATCGAAGGCCAGGTCGCGCGCGGCCACCGCGAGGCGGCGGTACTTCTGCGCGCGCTCCTTCAGGTCCGTGGCGAGCCGCGCCAGCGAAGACAGGCACCGCGTCAGCAGCGCGCCGTCACGCCGGGCCTCGGCCAGCGCCAGCAGCGACTCCAGCGCGGGCCGGTGGTCGCCATCCGCCTCCAGCGCCAGCAGGAGCAGCCGCTCCGCCTTCTCCGGCTGTTGCAGCTTGCCCCGGTGCAGCTCGCCCGCCTCGGCCCAGGCCGCCGCGCGCTTGCCGGGCGCGTCCTGGAGCGCCGCGGCCTTCTCCAGCGCCTCCGCCAACTCCTGCGAGCGGCCGGTGGCGCGGAAGTACGGAATCAGCTCCTCCAGCGCCACCGCGTCGCGCGGGTCCAACGCCAGCGCGGACTCCAGGTGCTCCCGAGCGCGCGCCGGGTCACCCAGCCGCGTACGGTACAGCCGCGCCAGGGCGTGGTGGCTGGCGTGCGCGGCGTGCCGCACCTCCTCCGAGCGCGGCGCCGGCCCCGCCAGCTCCAGCGCCTGCTGGTAGCCCGCCAGCGCCTCCTGCAACCGGCCCAGCCCCTCCGCCACGCGGGCGGCGGCGAACAGCGGCTCCGGCTCACCGGGAAGCAACGACACCGCCTCGCGGAAGCGCAGCAGCGCGTTCTCCGGCTGCTTCAGGCCTTCGTCCCACACGCGGCCGGCCATCAGGTCGGCATGCCCCACCCGGTCCAACTCGTGGCGGCCCATGGCCACCTCGCGCAGGCGGTCCAGGGCCTTCAGCGCGCGCAGGTGCTCACCGCCGCGGTGGCACAGCTCGCCCAGCAGCAGCAGCGCGTCCGGGTGGTCCGGCGCCAGCCGCAGCGCGGCCTCGCAGTGCAGGCGCGCGCCGGCGATGTCGTCCTCCGTCTGCGCGCACAGCCGGGCCAGGTGCACGTGCGCATCGGCGGCCTCGGCCGGGTCGCGAGCGAGCGCCGCCAACCGGCGATAGGCGCGCACCGCGCCGGCCCTGTCGCGGGCCTGGTCCGACGCACGCGCCAGCGCCTTGAGGGACGGCAGGTGGTCGGGCTTGAGCCCCAGCAATTCATGCAGCGCCTTCACCGCCACCTGCGGCGCGGTGTCGCGCGAGCAGCGAGCGGCGGCCTCGGCGGCGAAGAAGGCGGCGGCCTCCTCCGAGGTCCGGCGCGCGAGTGCGCACAGCGCCAGGTAGCGCTCGGCGGCGCGGGCTCCCTCGCCCCGGCGCTCGCGCACCACGGCCTCGCCCCAGAGCGAAGCGGGGCTGCGGTCCCTGCGGCGTTGCAGCGTCGCCGCCACGTCCAGCGCCAGGTCATGCGCCTGCGGGTCCGCCACCATCAGCGACAGCAGCCGCTCGGCGGCGAAGGGGTGCGCGTCCTGCGCGTCCCCCGCCTGGAGGTACGCCTGACGCGCGTCGGCCAGCCGGCCCTGCGCGATGAGCCCTTCGGCGTCCGCGAAGGCGCGCGCGCCCTCCAGCGCCAGCAGCAGCTCCTCGTCCGGAGGCGACGGCGGCGGCAGGCCCCCCGAGGAGAAGCGCAGGCGCAGGCCCGCGCTGGAGACCTCCGCGGCCGACAGGCGCGCGGTGTCCAGCGTCGGCATCTTGTAGCCACGGCTCACCGCCGCCAGCTGGCACAGCACGGGCAACACGCGCGTGGAGAACCCCGTGGCCCCGCGGACCTCGACCTCCGGCACCAGCGCCAGCGCGCCCACCGCCGAGGACAAGAGCCCCGGCACCTGCACGGACGGCGTGGAGGAGAAGCCGTAGAGGCGCACGTCGTAGAGGTAGACGGCGAGCCGCTCCCCGTCCGCGTCGAACGCCACCTTGAAGGTGAAGGGCGTGTGCTCCGGCGCCGGCAGCCGTCCCTGGCCTTCGAGGTAGCCGGGCCGGAAGTGCAGGCGCAGGTCCTCGATGCCAGCCAGGCGCCCGGCCAGCTCCGCCACCCGGCGCGTCACCAGGTCCGCGTCGACGGACAGCTCCAGGAAGCCGAAGTGCAGCTTCTTGCGCTGGTAGCGCGTGGCGCCGGCGCTGACGTTGAAGGGGAAGCTGACGTCCGGAATCTGGAGCGCGAAGTCGGAGATGCGCAGCCCCGGCAGGACCTCCAGCGCCGGGAAGCCCACGAACGCCCTGCGGTCCAGCAGGCGCAGCTCGGGGGCGGCGGCGCGCGCATCCAGCGCCGTGGCGGGCTTGGGAGAATCGCTTTCGGTGGCCATCGCGGGAGCAGGGACGTTAGCACGGGGGCCAAGCCCTCGAAATTTCTGGCAAACCCCCGCTTGTGGGGCAGGCAACGAGACGTGATGGCTCCCCGAATCCAGGGTGAAGGAACGGGCTGCGCCCTGGGCCGAAGTCGGACAAGATGCGCCCGCGTGTTGGCCCCCGACTCCCTTGTCCTCGACGGTCGCTTCCGGGTTCTCCGTCCGCTGGGCTCGGGCGGGATGGGAGAGGTCTACCTTGGCGAACAGGTCTCCCTGGGCCGCAAGGTGGCCATCAAGGTCCTGCACCATGACCTCCACGCCCAGGCCGGCATGGCGGAGCGCTTCAAGCGCGAGGCCCGCCTCCTCTCCGCCGTGGAGCACCCGGCCGTGGTGCGCATCGTCGACTTC
Source organism: Myxococcus sp. AM010 (assembly GCF_013372585.1). NCBI lineage: Bacteria > Pseudomonadati > Myxococcota > Myxococcia > Myxococcales > Myxococcaceae > Myxococcus > Myxococcus sp. AM010. The sequence goes on along the minus strand of NZ_JABXEO010000040.1, from coordinate 2,663 downwards.
GGCGAGTCCGGCGACCACGCGTGCCTCGTCATGGAGTTCGTCGAAGGTGAGAGCCTGTACGACGTGCTCACCCCAGGTCCCATGCCCCCGGGGCGCGGGCTGCCGCTGCTCCAGCAGTTGGCGGAGGGCCTGGCCGCCATCCACGACAAGGGCATCATCCACCGCGACCTGAAGCCGGAGAACGTCTTCATCTCCAAGAGCGCCCGGGGCGAGCAAGCCCGGCTGCTGGACTTCGGCATCGCCCGGCTCGTGGAGCCGGACGCCGCCAGCAGCGTCAGCCAGATTGGCGTGGTGCTGGGCACGCCGGAGTACCTGTCGCCGGAGCAGGCCGTGGGCGCGAAGGTGGACACGCGCAGCGACCTGTACTCGTTCGGCGTGCTGACCTACCGCGTGCTGTCCGGGCGGCTCCCCTTCGACGGGCCCCTGCCGCGCAACTTCCTGTCGCAGCACGCCTCCGCCGCGCCGCTGCCGCTGGACCGCGCGGCCCCCACGCTGTCGCGCTACGTGGGCCTGCTGTCGCTGGTGATGCGCCTGCTGGAGAAGGACCCGGGCAAGCGGCCCCAGAGCGCGCACGAGCTGGCGGACGCGCTGGCCGCGGCGCACTCGGCCCTCGCCGCCTTCACGCCCGGCCTGGGCACCCCCGCCTACGCCCCGCCGCCGGGGAGCGGCGCCACGCCCTCCTCCGGCACGTCGGTGTTCGGCGCCGGGAGCGCCACGGGGAGCGGCGCGGGCCCCACGGGCACCGCGGCCTTCGCGGGAGCCGCTCCGGCGCCGCAGGCGAGCAGTGGCACCGCCGCGTTCGGCGTGGCCTCCAGCGGCGGCTCGGCCTCGGGCGCCCTGGCGGCCTCCGCGCCGCGCACGGGGACGGCGTCCTTCGGGATGAAGGTCTCCGGCAGCATGGCCGCCGTGACAGGCGGCGGCGCGCTGGCGGTGAAGCCGCAGAACCTCACGGTGATGCTCACCGACATCCAGGGCTTCACCGAGCGCACCAGCCGGCAGACGCACGAAGAGAACGCGCGGATGCTGGAGACGCACGACAAGCTGCTGATGCCCCTGGTGAAGGAGCACGAGGGGCGGCTGGTCCAGAAGCGCGGGGACGCGTTGCTGGTGGTGTTCCGCTCCCCCACCGCGGGCGTGCTGTGCGGCATGGCCATGCAGGACCGGCTGTGGCGGCACAACCAGGCGGTGCCGGAGGTGGATCGGCTCAACGTGCGCGTCTGCCTGCACGCGGGCGAGGTGCTCGCCACGCCGGACACCGTGCTGGGCGAGCCCATGGAGGTCGTCGAAGCCGTGGAGCACGTCGCCAGCGCGGGCGAGGTCACCTTCACCGAAGCGGTGAACCTGGCGCGCAACCGCGCGGAGGTCACCGCCGAGCCCTGCGGCGCCATCGCCCTGCCCGGCCGCGACGAGCAACTCCAGCTCTACCGCTGCCAGCGCGCCGTGGAGGGGCCGCCCTTTGGCGACCGCTTCGCCTCGCAAGGCAGCCGGGGCAATGCGCTCGCCCCCCTGCTGGCGAAGCTCCAGGCCGTGAAGCTGCCCACCGGGTTGGGGGCGCTGCTGCGTCAGCGGCGGCGCGAGGCGGCGCTGGTCGCCGGCGCGGTGGTGCTCCTGGGCGCCGGAGCCGCGTGGCTGGGCCAGCGCAGCGACGCCGGCACGCGGGCCTTCGCGCTGCTGGAGGATGGGAAGCTCGACGAAGCCCTGGCGCTGATGGACGCCGCCACCGAAGAGGAGAAGGAGCTGCCCTCGCTGCGGCGCGCGCGCGTGGCGGCGCACCATTCCAAGGGGCACCACATCAGCGAGCGGACCGCGCTCAACCACCTGAAGGAGGAGGAGCTCGAGGACGTGGAGCCGCTCATCCTCGACGGGCTGGCGGAGGACTACGGCAAGGAGCCGCTCACGGTTTTGGAGCGGTCCCTGGCCCGGCTCCCGAAGGACCGCGTGCGCGCCCACTACGAGGACCTGGCCGAGGAGGCGTACTCCCTGCGCCAGTGGGGCGCGCTGCGCTACCTGGAGTTCGCCAAGGCGGCGGACGGGGTGGACCTGGTCCGCGCGTACAGCGAGGCGCTGAACACCCCGGACTGCGGCATCCGCACCCAGGCCGCCAACCGGCTCGCGGGCCTGGGTGACGCGGATGCCATCCCCGCCCTGGAGCGCGTCACCACGCTGCCCAAGGAGAAGGGCCTCCTGGGTAGCAAGGACTGCGGCCACGACGCGGCGGCGGACGCCATCAAGTCACTCAAGAAGAAGAGTGGCTGACTACGGCAGTCTCCGAGGAAAGAGCCAGTGGGATAGAACGACGGTTTCCTAACCCTTGAATGGTCCCTCGGCCCTCGGGTGGCGACGGCTCAGTCCCTGGGATTACTGGACGCGGGCGTTCGCCGACGGCCGGCCGATTACGTACCAATTACGTACCGGCCATCTCGCCATCAGAGGGCTCAAGAGCCTTCGTAGGAGGGCTGCCTGGGCAAGCGCCCACATGCGTCCTCTACGCTGAGGGAGAACTGGCCAGGAAGACGAGCAGTACCTGACTCGTCCACTAGGAGCGTGTCGCGGTAATCGCGGTGGGGCTTGCCCGGAGGGAGGCCCGCGTGGTGAATGCCGGGCATGAGCAAGAAGTTCCGCCCCTGGAATGTGCAGCAGGCCTTCCTGCTGCCGCCGTCGCT